>ONIF01000273.1 GCA_900317795.1 uncultured Eubacteriales bacterium
TTGTTTCTGCACGAAAGAAAGGCTTGACGCTCTCTACAATGATTCCGATGACATGGGCGGAGGTTATGACCGTCATTGCCGTGACCTGCCCAAAGAAATCGTTGAAAAAAATCTTGCCGAGGGAATGCCTTATGTAATTCGTCAGAAAATGCCTTTGGAGGGTTCAACGACTTTTGAAGACGCTGTATTCGGCTCTATCACCGTTGAAAACAGCGAACTCCAAGACCAAATTTTGATTAAAACAGACGGCTATCCCACATATAACTTTGCCAACGTCATTGACGACCATACTATGAATATCACGCACGTTGTCAGGGGCAGTGAATATCTTTCTTCTACGCCTAAATATAATTTGCTTTATGAGGCATTCGGCTGGGAAATTCCTACCTACATACATCTTCCGCTTATCATGGGAAAAAATGATGACGGCTCTGTATCGAAACTTTCCAAAAGGCACGGGGCAACAAGCTTTGAAGATTTGGTGAAACAGGGATTTCTGCCCGAAGCTATCATCAATTACATAGCACTTTTGGGTTGGTGTCCGAAAGACAACAGAGAAATGTTTACAATAGAGGAATTGATTGAAAACTTCTCGATTGACGGTATCAGCAAATCCCCGTCAATATTTGATTATGACAAATTGGAATGGTTCAACGGTGAATATATCAAAGCCATGCCCGTTGAAAAATTCGCTGAAATTTCAATGCCTTACTTCAAAAAGGCTGTTAAAACAAAAGAATTGGATTGGATAAAATTAGCGTCCATTCTCCAGCAGAGAACTACTAAATTAACTCAGATTCCCGAAAAGATAGAGTTTTTTGAAACACAGCCCGACTATGAAAAGGACTTGTTTGTGAATAAAAAGAGTAAGACAAATCTCGAAAATTCCGTAACAATGCTCAAAGAGAGTATTTCTGCACTCAATGCACTTTCTGAATGGAATCACGACACAATACATGATTGTCTGATAGAACTTGCACAGAAACTCGAAGTAAAGAACGGTACATTGATGTGGCCCATAAGAATAGCCGTATCGGGCATGACTGTCACTCCCGGCGGTGCTGTTGAAATACTCGATATTCTCGGCAAAGAGGAATCTATGTCAAGACTTGAAAAAGGTCTTGCAAAATTGAGTGTGGAGAGTTAAGAGTGGAGAGTGGAGCTGTTGACAAAAAGGAGATTTTTAATTATGAATATAGAACAGCTCAGAAATGAATATGCTTGCGGAAAAAGATTTAAATATATGTTTTTCTGGGGGCATAAAGAAAATAAAAAAGTGACAAAAGCCTGTTTCAGTCAGTGGTATGAATGTAAATTCACGGTTGACGGGGTAGAATATCATACAGCAGAACAATATATGATGGCTCAAAAAGCCGTTTTGTTTGGTGATAAAGAGGTACTTCAAAAAATCATGTCAGCCGATAACCCCGCTGTTTATAAAAGTCTTGGCAGGCAGATAAGAAACTTTGACGAAAAAATCTGGAATGAACATAAATTTCAAATAGTCGTCAATGGAAACATGGCTAAATTTTCGCAAAATCCCGAATTGCTTGACTTTCTTGTAAAAACAGGTGACAGAATTCTTGTTGAGGCAAGTCCTTATGACAGGATATGGGGGATAGGCAAGTCAAAAGATGACTTTGACATTGAAAACCCGTTTAAATGGAAAGGTGAAAATTTGTTGGGATTTGCCCTAATGGAAGTCAGAGAAAATTTAAAATAAAATTACATACGGTGATGCGGTTATGAGAAATCATAAAAGATATTCAAAATACTTGGCAAAGTTAAGGCAGATAAAAAAACATGGAAATTTTTATCGTGGAGTGTGTCCTTACTGCAACAATGAAAATCTGTTTTTTAATTATCAGTATGATGCGGAATGTTGCCTTGAATGTGATACATGGCTTGTCAGTGCCTGTAATGATAAAAATTGTCCGTTTTGTTCCAAACGCCCGCCTGTACCTTCTCAGGCAATTTGGCTTGAAAGCAAAATCAACACGGACAGAAAAAACTTTTTCATAACAAACTTTCAGCATAAATCGGAAGGTGAAATGCGTCACCGCATGAAACAGCAAAAAATACAGCTCTGGCAGAGTAAAAGGAGATAGTATGGATATATATACAACACTCACCGAAATCAAGGCTCATGAACTGAAATACGGTGAGTATCCCGAAACGGATAAAAATATTGTTTTTGAAAAGATAAATACTTTTTGCAGTAAATTTTTCGGTGCAGTACCGCAGGATTTTTTTCAGCACGGCAACTACTTTTTCATAGACGTACTCCCCACAAATACTCAAAATTTATCCGACATGATGAAAGACTATATCGGTTACGATTTCGCTGAAAACGATTTTCACGTACTGGATAAAACCGAGATTTATGAAAGAATATCCGATAATGACGATATTAAAGACAGCTTTGAAAAGCTCTTTGACGCTGAATATATAGAAAGCTGTCACATCGGAAATAAATTTTACTGTATGCCCCATACAAATATATTTTATAATCTTTTGGACGTGTACTGTATCAGATATAAAAATTACACTTTGGTGATTTCCTACGGAAATGACGAATAAAAAGGAGAGAATGAAAATGGCAGAAGAATTGGAACTTGCCGCAGGCAATTTCATCTATGATTTCATCACGGAAGATATTGCCGAGGGCGGTAAATATGAGGGAAAAAAAGTGCATACACGTTTTCCGCCTGAGCCGAATGGCTATCTGCATATAGGTCATGCCAAGGCGATATGCGTGGATTTCGGCATGGCAGAGCGTTTTAACGGTATCTGCAACTTGCGTATGGACGATACAAACCCCACGAAAGAAGATGTTGAATACGTTGACGCTATCAAAGAAGATATTGCATGGCTGGGCTTTCATTGGGACGACAGATTTTATTTTGCCTCGGACTATTTCGAGCAGATGTATGAATATGCCGTTGAACTCATAAAAAAAGGCTTGGCATATGTATGTGAACTGACACCCGAAGAAATGAAAGCTAATCGTGGCGATTTGTCACACCCTGCGGTAAGCCCGTACCGTGACAGACCGATTGAGGAAAGCCTTGATTTATTTGAGAGAATGAAAAACGGTGAATTTGATGACGGTAAAATGACACTCCGTGCAAAAATCGACCTCAACAGCGGTAATTTCAATATGCGTGATCCCGTCATATACAGGATAAAC
>ONIF01000363.1 GCA_900317795.1 uncultured Eubacteriales bacterium
AAAGCAGAAAATCCCGACTTCTTAGTAAAAAAAACGGAATACTTAAAAGAATATTGGATCATTTTGCCAAAGAAAAATTTATACAAGAATATAATGTTACCGACAAAGATATAATTATAACCTAATGATTATATATTCACCTAATAATTATACATTCTCATAAAAGTATAGCGATTTAAGCAAAAACATAGAAATTATAACCCGACAGTTGTATATTCTCATTAAAGTTTGTAGGAAAAAAGTGAGCTAAAGAGAAAAATGAACACATAAAAAATTGTGACCATTTTTCCACTTTAGATTTTTTGCAACCGACTTTAGATTTTTTGCAACCGACTTTAGATTTTTTGCAACCGACCAAATCCAGAACACCGCATAAACACTGCTTTTTTTAGACCTCAAAAAAAGTGTATATTCTATAAATCTTATAACGTCAAGTCCGCCCTACTTGACATTTGAAGTCAAGTAGGGCAAACTTGAAACCGACAAACATATCCCCCCGCCAAAAAGCAAAAAAGTGAAACTCCAAAAAAATCAATTCTCACTTTTAAAGGTTTCAACGACAAAGAAGAAATATATCGTGCCAAGAAGATAAAAAAATTTCTTTTTATTGGTATAAATACTAAATTTTAAAAACATATTTGCCCAATTGACATAGAATGTCTTTTTGGAGGTTGTTCAAAGGTATATTTATCCTCTGAAAGCATTTGACACGCCACAGTGTTGAAATTTAATGGGATATAAATGATTTTAAGTTATAAGCGGAAAGGACTATCAAAAATGGAATTTAAAAGAGCAGTTCAAGAATTGAAAGGGTATATTCAAGACTACGCAGAGGAAATGTTGATTAAATCCAAAAGCAAAGGTCAATATGAGTGTATCTTTTGCGGAAGTGGTACAGGTACAAATGGAACGGGAGCATTGACGATATATCCGACAAGTTTTTATTGTTTTTCCTGTCAGAAATCGGGCGATATATTCGATTTAATACAGCAGACAGAAAGAATTTCAAAGAATAAAGTTATACAGTATGCTGCAAAAAAGTACGGGATACACATTGATAATACAGCTAAAAGAGAAGAAAATATTGATTATATCTCTTTTTATCAAGAGTGTAACAAGCATTTGCAGGACACGGACTATCATAGAGGAATTTCCCTTGAAACGCTCAATCGTTTTCTCGTTGGTTATGCTGCACAATGGCAACATCCGAAAGCCCCACAATCACAGCCGACGCCAAGACTAATTATACCCACTTCAAAGACTTCATATCTTGCGAGAGATACGAGAAAAATTGCTGAAATCTCAGAAAATCAGAAAAATTATACCAAGTCAAAAGTTGGGAGTGTACATATCTTCAACGAAAAAGCACTTCAAGTTAACGATATTGTGTACATAGTTGAGGGAGAATTGGATGCACTAAGTATCATTGATGTTGGTGGAAATGCCGTTGGATTGGGAAGTGTCAGCAATATCAATTCTTTTTTTAAAGCAATAGACCGTAATGGCAGAGCAAAACAGCAAAAATTTATCATATCACTTGATAATGATAAAATAGGAGAAAAATACAAAAATGCCTTGATAGAGGGACTTCATAAGCGTTGCATAAAATATTGTGTGTATAATCCGAGCGGTAACTACAAGGACAGTAATGAAAGCCTGATGAACAACAGAGAAGAATTTTCAAAATCAGTGAAATATGGCATAGAAAACATTGACAGGTTGATAGATGAATATAAACAGCTAAAAAATCTTGATTATAACCAAAAATATTCCGCAAAGATTTTATTCGAGGATTTTATAGACGGTATCGCTGACAGTGTTAATACTGAAGTTGTTTCAACAGGCTTTAAAGCACTTGATGAAGTATTGGACGGTGGACTGTATGAGGGATTGTACGGTATAGGTGCAATATCCTCTCTTGGTAAGACCACATTCGCCCTGCAGATGGCAGATCAAATTGCTGAACGGGGACATGAGGTGTTGATATTTTCTCTTGAAATGTCAAGAAATGAATTGATGGCGAAATCTGTGAGCCGCAATACGATAAAAAGAGTAATTGCCACAAGAGGAGAAGTAAGAAATGCAAAGACCACAAGAGGTATAATGACAGGCAAAAAGTACGCTTATTATAACTCAACGGAGAAAGAATTAATCAAAGGTGCTATGAATGACTATAACAGCATAGCAGATAAAATTTTTATCCGGGAGGGAATGGGAGATGTAACAGCTGATACCATAGTGGAACAAGTTAAAGAACATATAGATAACGGCAATAAACCGCCTGTTGTCATAATAGACTATCTTCAAATTCTTATGCCTCATCAAGACAGGGGAACTGATAAATCCAATACGGATTATGCTATCCTGACTTTCAAAAGACTGTCAAGAGATTATAAAATACCTGTTGTTGTTATAAGTTCATTCAATCGTGAAAATTACAGCAACAGGGTATCAATGC
>ONIF01000368.1 GCA_900317795.1 uncultured Eubacteriales bacterium
CTTTGCGTTCAGCTTTCCCGACTTTATCCAACGGCGAACGGTCTGTATGCTTGCATTGAATTTCTTGCAAACTTCTTTCAAATCATACAGCTTTATATCTGATACTTCAATCAATCCTTATCACCTCACTTCATTACAAATGTTCACTAATTATTCTCTCAGTATCTAATTTTACTACTTTGTACATATCCATACCCGTTTCAACATGAGAAAAAATTTTCACACTTCCAGATTCCCAACGCATATTGTAAAGATTGCGGAATTTTATAACTTCATCTTCAAAAACCTGTTCAGAAATTTCCTCCCATTCATGCGTAAATGGATTGTAATCATAATACTTGACATTGTTTGTTGAATAATAAAACACTCATTATCACCTCACTTTGTAAAGATACTCACAAACACATTTTGTTGATGAAAAAATATTGACGGTTTAGGAGGTCGCAAGTATAGATTTTGTACGCCTGTTGGGTGTACAAAATCGGCTTGGTGGTGAAATTTCCCCACTCCCCTTTTAATTTTCAAAATCGCTTTCAGCTCACCAAAAAAAGATTATCCGATAGAAAAGAAAATGTGTTTTGCATATTCTTATTATATCAAACTGCTTTCGATAAGTCAACAACTATTATATAACTGTTGTATAAGTATAATATAACTGTTGACAGTATTTATATAACTGTTCGTACACTTTGATATAACTATTTATACACTAAAACAGTTGTTTTGTATTCAAGTTTGATACTTTTTGCAATCGGTTTAAAATGGTACTATTCAAATTGATATGAAAAATTGATACTGATATTTTATTCGCCCTTGTTGGTACTTGCTCCGATACTTGATTAACTTCACACAACACACTATTTCATCAAGTTTGTTGTGTGCTGTCGGTCTGATACCGAATACCCAACAGGATTTATATAACAGGCTTTCAGAATAGCCCGTACACGCTGTACAATGCCCCTGTATGCCCTTGAAACGTGTTAGGAGTATAATTATACCTCTTGACACTAAACCCCCGTAAAATTGAAATTTTTGTGTTGTGCTGTCGGTCTTATTTCTGATTGACGACACAACACAAATTTATTATAGCTTTTTGTAATGCGTTATGAATTATTATGAAATATTGTGTTGCTTTAATTATTCAAACAGTTTGCAAAATTGATACTTGCAATAGGCTTTTATAATTCTGCTTTCAGAATAGCTTGTAACGGCTCTCAGACGCTCCACAATGCACGGTAAAGGCATAGGGAGTATAATTATACCCCTCACACAAAACACTCTGAAAACGGCTTATATTTGAACGCTGTAAACACTCATTTTCCATTGTTCGCCCTCTGTTCGTTGAGTTTTTCGGAGTTCGTTCGGAGTTCAATTTTTAGTTTTCTCTTGCTTCGTTCATGCTTCGTCTTGGCTTCCTCACCGCTTTAATTATTTTTCCTTGCTGTTCCCTCGCTGTTCGTTCCGTTTTGGTACTTCGTCCGATACTTCCAACAGGAGAAATATAACAAGCCTTTCCGCTGTCCGAAAATACAACATAATTGCTGTTATGTTGTGTTGATGTATTAGGCATAGACAAAACGGCTTTCAGAATAGCCCGTAACGGCTCTACAATGCCCCACATTGCACAGAATAGGCATAACCCATATAACTATACCCCTTGACATTAACCCTCTCAAATTTGCCGTATTTCGTGCAGTGCTATGTGTTTCCACTGTTCATCTTCGAAATGATACAGCGGTATCCCGTCCGCAAAAAGAAAAAGGCTTGTTGTCGGTCTGACTTCAAGCCTTTGTGAATGTTTCCGCTGTCATTTCCGAATGATACAGCGGCTCATATTTTCGGGTGAAATCACTTTTTTTAAAGTGATTGATTTACACTCAAATCCGATTTTGTACGACATTATGACGTACAAAATCTCTGCTTGCAACCCCTTGAAATACTGTAAAAATTATAGTGATCGTTCACAATTTACTTGTTGTGTGCAGTTGCTCCGAATAACCACACACAACAAACTTTTTCAAACATCATCGGCTATTCTTTCAAGTTTCTTTTCAATGTTTCGGAGTGCTGCACAAATAAAAACCGTATCGGGTGAAATCGGCAAATCCCTATACTTTGACTTGATGATTTTAGAAAATAATTCAGCGTCTGCAAGCAAATTTTCAAAATCTCTTTCGGGTACGGTCTTTTTTACTTCATCATTCATTTTCATTTTTCCTTTCTATCGGCTTTGCTGTCAACATCTGACTTAATGCCTTGATTTGTTCAGCCTGCTGTTGTTGAAGTTCAGATATTTTTGATTGATACGTCAATGTAGTTTCCGCAATGGCTGATTTTACAGCCGTGTCACGTTCGGAATTTAAAATATCAAGCTGTCTTTTGTGGTCTGCCTGTATAACTTCAAGCTGTCTTTGCCTGTCTGCCTTGACTTCCTGCAATTCCTTTTCCGTGTCCGATAACTTCATTGACACATCATCAAGCGACTTTTTCAGCCTGTCGGATTGTTCAGCCTTTGCCGTGAGGTCTGCAACCTGCTTTTTGACAATCTCCAACTGTTCAGCCGTCATATTTGCTATTCTTTCCGCCTGCTCTTTCGCAACGGTACTATTTACCGCCTTTTCATTGGCAGAATTTAAAGCCGTCTTTGTAGCCGTCAATTCAGACTGCAAGGCTTTTATTTTGGTGTCGGTATCGGCTTTGAGTTCAGACAATGCCGTTTTTGCCTTTTCCTCTCTTGCTTGCAAATCTGCTATTGTCTTTGTCTGACTGTCAAGCTGTACAGCAAATTCATTTCTTATTCTTTCCTCAGTGTTTGCCGTGAGTTCCAACGCTGATATATAAGCCTTTACAATTCCGTCAACTCTTGATGTGAAATCATCAATATTTGTCGCCTGCCCTGTCAATATGCCCTTTGCCTGTTGCAGTTCATAGGCATTTAACAAGGCTGTCAAGCCCTCTTGCTGTCCGCCTAATTCTTCACACACGGATTTAAACTTGCTGTATGTGCTTTCATCGGCTCTGATACTTCTAACTATTTTCTTATCATCTGACAATTTTTTCACCGCTTTCAATATATTTTTTTGTAATACAATCAATTACAGTGTATTGTAATACACTACAAGGCTATTTTATCAGATACAGCG
>ONIF01000237.1 GCA_900317795.1 uncultured Eubacteriales bacterium
TGGGAAGAAAATCGCTTGCAAGACAAATATAGTCGTTTTCGTCACATACATAGCCGTTATAATCTGTATGTCTGCCGGGAATGTCAAGACCTCCGCCCGGAAGAACCTGCTCACTGTAATAAGTCCATCTGTAATCGCCCCAGAATTCCACACCGTCAAAACGGAAATTACTTGCGGCAATTATTTCATCATAATAACTGTCTGTATCATATTCATACTCAACAACATCTTCAATATCCTCTGTATAGTCTGCCTCTGCATAATAGCTGTCCTCTATCTCTGCATACTCATACTCAATAAGATAATCAGAGTGCATATAGTAAACTTCATCATGATAAACAACCTGACTCCAACCGTTGTCAAGCTTGCATATTCTCTGTACGGGGGTGTCGGGTGCAACAACATCTATAATTGCAGCATCAAGACTCGGAGCTTCTCTGACTCTGAGATAGTCTGTTGTGTAAACAGTAGTATAATTATAAGCCGAAGCGGAACATACTGAAATTGAGCCTGCAACAGCAAGTGCGGAAGTTATACCTAAAACCTTAACTAAATTTTTCATAACAAAGTCCTCCTTAATCAAGAACCAAACATTCACTAAAATTTGTAATTTCTTTCAACGTGTTATATCTTAAACGATTTTGAAACATTTGTCAAGCATTTTATTACAATTTTGTAATCTTGGTTAAAATACACCAAAAGTTTTAAGCCGTGAGATATAAAAGATGTAGCAAAAAGCTGATAAAATTTCGCAAAAATACAGAAAATCTCAGTATTCGACAAGTTAAAAAAATGTTACAGAGGGACAAAATTCGTTATTTTTATTATAATAAAAATGATATAAATATAGAAAAAGACTTCGGAGGAATTGACATGGCATTAACAGCGGTAAAGTCTGCCAATGCATACAAGGCATTGTGCAGAGTTCTCGAAAGAAATGAAATCATACATGAATGTGATGAAAAAAATTGGTGTGTAAAGTGCAGCATATCGGGAAATGAAACGGACTTTCAATTTGCCTTTGTGATAGAGCCCTCAAAAATGCTGATAAAACTCTATGTTTTTCTCGACATAGACTTATCACAGACAAGCATTCCCGAACTTTCTTTTGCTTTATGCGTGATAAACGACAGCTTGTCAGACGGACATTTCTGTTTTGACAGGTCGGGCACAAGCCTGTATTTTAAAATAACCGCAAGCTTTTACAACTCCTTTACAGACGAATCTGTATTTGAATATCTTCTTTCAGTCGGTGCCGAAAGTACGGAAGAATATTATTCAAAGATAAAGGGCATAACCGAAAAAATACAGGCATATAAAATAATGGACAGAAATTTGTATTGATAAACGGAGTGAGTGAGATTGTATGTTGTGTTCAAGCGAAAGACCATAGTATATGTATTATCGGGCGTACTTGTACTTTTCATGGGAATTGTGATAATATCGGGAATGACGGCAAACAGGGCTGTTATGACAAATGCAGATGTGAATTGGGGATTGAGTTTCAATTCCGCTGACGGCATACCTACGGGAAATGCAAGTGCGGAGAAATTGAAAACTTACAACGCATACTACACGGGTGACACCAAAGATAAAAAAATATACCTAACATTTGACGCAGGATATGAAAACGGCTATACAGAAAAAATACTTGATGTACTTAAAAAACACAATACAAAAGCAACGTTTTTTCTTGTAGGAAATTTTCTTGAAACGTCACCCGAACTCGTCAAACGTATGGCAGAGGAAGGGCATATCGTGGGAAATCATACGATGACACACCCCGATATGTCTGCCATATCGGACATGGAGAGTTTTAAAAAAGAAATAGAGGGCGTTGAAAATCTTTACAAAGAAGTCACGGGAAAAAGTCTGTTAAAAATATACAGACCCCCTCAGGGAAAATACAGCGAAGATAATTTGAGAATGGCACAGGAATTAGGCTATAAAACAATCTTCTGGAGCCTTGCCTACGTTGACTGGTATAATGACAATCAGCCTACAAAAGAACAGGCTTTTGATAAGCTTATCCCTCGCATTCATAACGGGGCAATCGTTCTCCTGCACAGCACTTCCAAAACCAATTCCGAAATACTTGACGAACTCCTTACAAAATGGGAAGATATGGGATATATCATCTCTCCCATTACCGAACTCCTTGCAAAATAAAAATGTCGGCAGAAAAAATCTTCTGCCGATATTTTTTTATTCATCATCTGTATTTTCCGTGAGGAAATTTTCAAAGTAGTCAACAGCATCTATCTTTTCATTGTCTGCCATTCCGTTTGAAATGAAATTAACATAGTCCTCTGCATTGTAATTGATTTTTTCGGGCTTTTGCGAACCGTCACGAATATCAAACTTATCTTTCAAGAACATCACCCCTTTTTAATTCATAATTAAGAATGCATAATGCATAATGGTCTTAGTGAACGCAACTCAATTATGAATTATGCATTATAAGGAGTGTTCCCGAAATTATTTCTCCATATTCTCCAAATCCGCAAGATTATAGGGGGTCTGCTTTTAATTCATAATTAAGAATGCATAATGCATAATGGTCTTGGTGAACGCAACTCAATTATGAATTATGCATTATGAATTATGCATTATAAGGAGTGTTCCCGAAATTATTTCTCCATATTCTCCAAATCCGCAAGGTTGTATGGAGTTTGCTGATAAACATAGTAATTCAGCCAGTTGGAATAAAGTATCGTAGCATAACTTCTCCATGTCAGTGCAGGCATGGAACGGGGGTCATTTCCCGTAAAATAATTATATGGAATTTGCGGGTGCAGTCCTTTGTTGACATCACGGTAATATTCATTATAGAGAGTGTTTCTGTCATACTCCGCATGACCGAATACAAAAAACTGTCTGCCGTTCCTGTTGGCAACGATTGAAACTCCTGCCATGTTGGAATATGCGAGAATTTCAAGTTCATCAAATTTCTGTATATCCGAACGGTGTACTCCCGTATATCTCGAATGAGGCATAAGTATCTTATCATCAAATCCACGCATTAACGGGTGATAGATACTACTTACCCTGTGAGTATAGACACCCGAAAGTTTTTCGGGAAGCTTATATTTTGGAATACCGTAATGATGATACATAGCAGCCTGTGCACCCCAGCATATATGCATGGTACTGTAAACATTTTTCTTTGACCAGTCCATTACCTGACAAAGCTCCTCCCAATAATCCACTTCTTCATATTCAAGAAGCTCAACAGGTGCTCCCGTAATTATCATTCCGTCATAATACTGATTTTTTATGTCGTCAAAGGTCTTGTAAAAAGCCGTCAAATGCTCCGAAGAAACATTCTTTGATACATGGGTAGCCATTTGCAAAAGCTCTACGTCAACCTGTAAAGGCGAATTTCCCAGAAGTCTTAAAAGCTGTGTTTCCGTTTCTATCTTCGTGGGCATGAGATTGACAATAACAATTTTAAGCGGTCTTATATCCTGTGTGGTAGCCCTCTCATTCGTCATAACAAAAATATTTTCCTGTTCAAGCGTTTTGAGTGCGGGAAGTCCGTCCTGTACTTTTATCGGCATAACATTTCCTCTTCTTTCTCATAATTTCCTTTTCAATTATAACATACAAATCTCTAATTTGCAATTATCAATTATTCCCCCTCAACAAGAACAAAGAGTGAAGAATATTTCTCATTCCTCACTCCTCATTCCTCATT
>ONIF01000179.1 GCA_900317795.1 uncultured Eubacteriales bacterium
CATTTTCTTTCACCTCCTTTTTAACGGGCTTTTTGTCGGGTGACATGATAAACCACAGCATTGCAAAACAAATTATCGTGAATGCAGAGAGAACGATTTCATTTGAGATAAAGCCTTTCACAGAGGGTACGCTTGCAGGAAGTGAGCCTATGAGCAGACCTGTTACGGAAATGCCGTAAGCAATAACGGGGTGTTTTGGAGTAGCGGAAATGAGTATGCCGAGAGTGGTGGCGGTGGTCATGGAAAAGAGTGCAATTCCGAAAAGGGAAATCCACATATTTTCACCGCCTAAAAGTATGAACGGCAGAGATAATCCCGTTGAAATAAGTGCCGTTTTCTTTGCACCGAGTATATCAGAAATAATACCGCCCAGAGCCTTTCCGAGAGCCATCATAAAGAATAAGAGAATAGTATGTAAAACACCCTTGTTCCAGCCCATAGGAATGCCGTAAGAGAGCAGACCTCTCACAGATACAACAAAGAATGCCATGAAGATGATAAGCGGAACAGGCTTTTTTGCATCAGCCATTTTGATTGCAGGAGTAATTCTTTCACCCTTGAATTTATCGGAAAGGGGTATCAATGCACTGAATACGAGCATGATAAGCCAGCCGATTATAAAAGGAACGCTGTATTGACCGAGAAGCCTGCCTGTAACAACGCCCAAAGCACCACCTGAAATGAATATGGCAGAGGGTGCAATTTTATTTTGACAGCGGTAAACGGTAGCCTCAGCCCCTCCAACGTGTACAAAGGCATTTCCGAGAGAAAGCACTAAAAAGCCTGTTATTTTCACAGTTTCATTTGGCACAAATCCGCACGCACCGCCTGCAAGCACCGTCACAGCCCCAACAATACCGCATGACATTTTTGGAAATTTTTCTGCAAGGGCTGATATAAAAAGTTGCGGTGCAAAGGCAAGAATATCATAAATAAGTGCAAGAAGTCCTGCAATAACTGCATTACCGAAATAGAAATAGTAAAACTGATAGCATATAATTTCAAGAGCAAAGTGTATAAAGAACCATAATTCTCCTAAATGTTTTTTCATGCCGGTGACCTCTCAAATCAATTTTATAGTTATATTATAATATGTTTTGCCATATATTTCAACAGATTTTGATAACTTTCGTGCATTTGTGACTTACAAAAAATTATGCCCGAACAGCATAAAAGACTGTTCGGGTATGTTATATCAAAGGTTATTTAATATTTTTCCTCCAAAGCCTTGTCAAGTTCATCATAAGGATAAATTTCGGGAATGTCCGAAATCAAATTGTCAAGTGTATGAATGGCATTTTGTTTTTTCAAGGTTTTTTCATATTTTTTCAGTTGTAAAAGATGTATTTCATCTGTCGCCAAAGTGATGATAGCCTGTATTTTGTCATCGGGAAGTTGTTGTATAAGCTGTATAGCCTGTTCCTGAATTACAGTCATGATGTTCACTCCTTAAATTTATTTGATTTCATTATAAAATAACACACCGATTATGTCAACTGAAAATCTGTTATTATTCCGTCAGCCAGATGACATCAACGGATTTTGAAATTTCGATTTTGTGATTACCCATTTGCGAGGCAAGAGAATTGTTGCTTGTAATTCCTCTTTCCATTTCGTTGCACATCCAATCCATGTTGATATTATTTTCCGTATAGCTGTGAAATTCGTGTGTTATTTCTTTATATCCGTTGATTTTAGTACCGAGTGCAACGGCTAATTTTTCGGCTTTTTCCCTTGCGTCTGCAACTGCCGCCATCATTACAATCTGGTCTTTTTCGCTTTCATTTGCAAGCTTAAATTTTATCTCATACTCCGCATCATCGACTTTTTCCAAGAGTTTAACAACTGTATCGGTAAATTTGTTGTCGGTCTTGTAGTTGAAATAGAAAGATTTAGTATATGTGTAGTATTTTTCATCGGAATAGTTTGAAAAATCGTTGCTTTCACTGTCGAGAATTATATCCCCGATTTTCAAGCCTGCTTTTTCGGTGAGCAACTCCAAAATTTCCTCTACTCTCTGGCGACCTCTGGAAAGTGCTTCACTGGAAGTGTCTTTCTGTATGCTGACGGTGATGTGAAATTCACAATAGTCAGGCTCAAACTCCATTACGGCACTTCCGCCCATTTTGATTTTTCCCATAGTGCAAAATCTCCTTTACTAAAAAATTTTTTAGTGATTTCTCATGCTTTCAAATTCGCTTTCATCTATGATTTTAATTCCCAAAGACTGAGCCTTTGTCAGTTTAGAGCCTGCTTCATCTCCTGCAAGAACATAATCTGTTTTCTTTGAAACGCTTGAAGAAACTTTTCCGCCCATGTTTTCAATAATTTCTGCCGCTTCTGTACGCTTGTAATTCGGCAAAGTGCCTGTAATGACGAAAGTTTTATTGAAAAATGGGTTGCTTTCATCAATATTTTTCGGTGCAGACAGATTTTCAGTATTGATGCCGAGAGATTTTATTTCCTCAACCAATTTTTTGCTTTCATCAAGCTGAAAATATTGATACACGCTTTCCGCCATGATTTCACCGAAGCCGTCTATTGAAGATATATCTTCCATACTTGCATTTGCGATATTGTCAAGGGTACGGAATTTGTCTGCAAGAAGTTTTGCGGCTTTTTGACCGATATGTCTGATACCGAGTGCAAAAACTGTTCTGTAAAGGTCATTGGATTTTGACTTTTCAACAGCTTTTACAAGGTTTTCGGCAGACTTGTCTTTTTTCTTTTCAAGCGTCATAATGTCGTCTTTGGAGAGCCTGTATAAATCGAGAGGGGAGGAAATCAATGAGTTTTCGACCATTGCACGAAGAACCCTTTCACCAAGTCCGTCAATGTCCATAGCGTCACGGGAAACAAAATGTATCATGTGACGCATAAGCTGTGCAGGACAGTCTGTATTGGTACATCTCAGAGCCGCTTCACCGTTCTCGCATGAAACAGGTGAACCGCATGACGGGCATATTTTCGGCATTTCAAACGGAACTGAATTTTCCTTATGCCTTGCCACAGAAACAACTTCGGGAATAATTTCGCCTGCCTTACGCAAAATGACAGTATCACCTATGCGAATATCTTTTTCTTTAATGAAGTCGCTGTTATGGAGGACTGCACGGCTTACAGTCGTACCCGCAAGAGTGATTGGGGCAAATATAGCTGTTGGAGTGAGAACACCTGTTCTGCCGACATTGATTTCTATATCAAGTAATTCTGTTTCCTTTTCCTCTGGGGGATATTTATAAGCCTCCGCCCATTTTGGAAATTTAGACGTACTGCCTAAAATTTCACGTTTCTCAAACTCATCTACTTTAATAACAGCCCCGTCTATGCCAAAGGAAAGTTCGCCACGTTTATTTCCGATTTCTTCGATTTTTTCAATAACTTCATCTATATCACTGCACTTGTAATAAAACGGCAAAGTCGTAAAGCCCAATTCTTTGAGATATTCAAGTGACTGCACATGACTTGTCAGTTTTTCACCGTCTATCTGCTGAATGTTAAATACGAATATATCAAGCTGACGTTCTTTTGTAATTTTGGCATTTTTCTGACGGAGAGAGCCTGCTGCGGCATTTCTGGGATTTTTGAAAGGCTTTTCATCATTTTCTTCCTGACGTGCAACAAGATTTTCAAATACATCTGTTGACATATAGACCTCTCCACGCACTTCCAGATAAGGTACGGCTTTATTTAATTTCATGGGGAGAGATTTTATTGTCTTTAAGTTTTCGGTAATATCTTCACCGACTTTACCGTCACCCCTTGTCGAGCCACGTACAAATACACCGTTTTTATACTCAGCCGACACGGATAAGCCGTCAATTTTCGGTTCAACAACATAAACGGCATTTCCTGCATTTTCATTGACACGCTTTGCAAAGTCTTTTATTTCGTCATGCGAGAAAGAATCATGCAAACTTTCCATAGGAACAGTATGTTCAACAGGGGAAAATTTTTCGCCTGCCTGACCGCCCACTTTTTGTGTAGGTGAATCGGGTGTAATGAGTTCGGGAAATTCACTTTCAATTTCTTCCAGTTCTTTCAAAAGCATATCATATTCATAGTCGCTGATTTCGGGCGAGTCCTGATTATAGTATCTGTCATTATGATATAAAATCTGTTCACGCAAATTTTCGGCTTTCTGCCTTGCATTTTCTATATCCATACAAAAAAATCTCCTTTTTGAATTGCACATTGCTAATTGCTAACTGCTAATTGTATTATACTCTTTTTTCCTATCCAAATCAACGTGAATATTGACAAAAATAAGGCTGAATGTTATGATAGAGTAAAATATTACACTTTAAAAAGGGAGGTAAATTTTATGTCGGTTATTTTCGGTTATTTACTTTGGGGGTTCATTCTTTTAACATTTTTTGTTTTTCCTATACCTTGTCTGATATGGGTAATATATTCGATAGTCAAATACGTTAAATGCAGAAAAAACGGTAATGCTGATGAAATTCTGATAAGAAAGGAAAAAATGATAAAATCAATCGTTTTTTCTGCCACTGAGGGATTGATTTTCGGATTGGAATTAGCGATAATAGCTATGATATCTTCTGCGTTAGAGCATATGTAGTGAGGGATTTTGAGATGAAAAATAAAACTTTTTATATGCTGACAGCGGTCTTATGCGTTTTGGGAGTGCTGAGTGTTGTGGGATTGATGGCATATACTTTTTATCTGCATGACAACTGTTCGATAATTTCATACATAGCAAACAGGGGGTGACTTTGCATGAGCCTGAAAAAACAGATTTTAATACTTGTTTCGATAGTGCTTGCATTTGCACTGCTTGA
>ONIF01000135.1:0-5694 GCA_900317795.1 uncultured Eubacteriales bacterium
AGTATCTGTTATTGTTATAGCGGAAATGCTACTGCTTCACTATACAGCCGTTTCAGAAGTTCTATGAATGAATTGAGCGATGTCCGTTTGTCATCTTTATGGGTGCAGAGGACACATGAAAAATTTTCTTTGCAGTCAAAAGGAATCCATGCAAACTGTCCGCTGTGGTCATTTAAAAATCCGGGTGCAAGGCATATTCCACACCCTGCCGCAACATTCGTAAGAGTTGTATCGTGGTCGGCACTGTTGAAATATTCGATTTTGCCTGTTGCAATAAGGCGGTGTTGAACGGCTTTCAAGGCATTCGGTGAACCACCGCCTACCATAAGCGTTCTCCCGTAAATATCGCTTTCCGTGATAATATTCTTTTTCGCAAGAGGATCATCTTTCTGTGCTATGAGATAAATGCGGCTTGTAAAAATATCGTGTACTGTAACATTCGGAAGTTGTTTTGTATGTTCCTTGAGAGTAAAGAGAATATCACATTCATTTTTCAAAAAACTTTCCAATCCGTTTTCGTAGCGGAATATCGGTGTGATTTGTGTATCCGGATTTGACTTTGTGAAAATCCCGATTGCTTCGGGAAGAAAATACAAAGCCTGTCTGACTATTATACATACAGAAATATTGTCCCTGTATTTACTGCTGAAATTCTGTCCCTGTTCAATGGCACGTTTCAAATCCTCACGCATATTCGTCAGGAAACTGACAAACTGCATTCCGGCAGGTGTTAGGGAAGCACCCTTTCCGCTGCGTTCAAATATTGCAAATCCAATTTCATCTTCCAACAGCTTTATCTGATAGGAGAATGTCGGCTGACTGACAAACTGATTTTCCGCCGCCCTGCTGAAATTGAGAGTATGTGCCAATTCTATGCAATAATCTATCTGTTTTGTTGTCATAAGTTCATCTCCGTTATTTAATTATTAAATCAATTATAAACGATTTCTATTAGACTTTGCAATAGTTTGATGATATAATGTATTCAGAAAATAAAGAACGGAGGTCATTGATATGGCAAAAACTTTGATAGCATTCTTTTCAAGGGCAGATGAAAATTATTTTGGCGGTGCAATGCGTTATGTAAAAGTAGGCAACACGGAGATTGCAGTAAACTTAATGAAAGACATGATTTCGGCAGATACTTTCAAAATCGAAATGAAAAATCCCTATTCGTCTGTGTATATGACGTGCATTGACGAGGCAAAAAAGGATTTGCGTAACGATGCAAGACCTGAGCTTGTCAGCCTGCCCGAAAATATTGATGAATACAACACTATTATTTTGGGCTATCCGAATTACTGGGGAACTATGCCGATGGCAGTATTCACTTTCCTTGAAGCGTTTGACTTTTCGGGAAAAACAATTCTTCCGTTCTGCACAAATGAGGGCAGTGGCATGGGCAGAAGTGAGCGTGACATTAAAAACATCTGTAAAGCAAAAGTTGCAAAGGGTTTGTCCATAAACGGCAGTCGTGCGGCAAATTCAGGTGATAGTATCAAAAAATGGCTGAAACAGAACGGACTTGTTTAAGGGGGAAATATAATGGAATATCCAAAAGGTTATGTTTATGAGTTGATGGACAAGGGCGGACCTACAATAGTAACAGAGCCGTATTTTAAAGAAGCGGCTGATGAAATGATAAGGGCGAGAACTCTCTGTGCAAAGGCAAATGCCGTACTGCCAAATGATATGTCTTATATCGGTTATCTTGAAGAAC
This sequence comes from uncultured Eubacteriales bacterium, assembly GCA_900317795.1. Taxonomy (GTDB): domain Bacteria; phylum Bacillota; class Clostridia; order Oscillospirales; family Acutalibacteraceae; genus UBA1213. The sequence goes on from ONIF01000135.1 coordinate 1,721, forward strand.
TTTTCGACAGGAAACTTGATGATATAAGAATACTCACACCGTTTATATGTGATTTCGGAAACCGTGTGACTTTCGGAAAAAATGTGTTTATCAATCATTCGGCAATACTTTCGGCTTCGGGAGGTATTGAATTTGAGGACGGTGTGATGGCGGCTCCGGGACTGCGTATTGCAACTATTAACCACGATATGTACGACAGACACATTACCTATACCTACGGCAAAGTCACTGTCAAAAAGAATGCATGGCTTGGACTGAATGTAACGATATGTCCGGGAGTGACGATAGGAAAATACGCTGTTGTGGCAGCCGGTGCGGTAGTTACGAAAGATGTTCCCGATTATGCGGTAGTTGGCGGTGTACCTGCAAAGGTCATTAAAATGCTTGATCCAAATCAAATGAAAGATTAAATCGGAAATTTTATTTTCAGATGGAATAAAAGAAAGACCATCAATATGAGTGCGATATACTCTCATATTGATGGTTTTAAACTTTTATACTGCCTTCAGAATTCTGAGTGCTTCCTAAATATTTCCTGTATCAAGACCGCTGTGCCGGCTGCTTATTGCATAGGCATCTTTTCTTCTTGTATGTACAACATGATTACTGAGCCGGCACCAATGCCAATCCATATCATCTAAAATAACAAATTGAGATTATAGCATATTATCCTTGAAAATAAAAGTGTTTTCACATCATCACCAAATGATAAAAAATTTGATTTGACTGTATAGAACGGCTTGATTTCTTGTGTTAATATGATACAATAAAGAAACAACATTATTCAAAAGGTGACAACATGAGCATAGGAATGAAACGAGGAACAGTATATCTTGAACCGCATCAGTCAGAGTGGGAAAAATCCGCTGAAGAAATGATACAGACACTTCAAAACATACTTGACAATATAGCAACAGATATTCAGCACATTGGCAGTACTTCAATAAAAAACATCAGTGCCAAGCCGATTATTGATATTGCCGTTGCCGTGAGCGATTTTGGTGATATTCTCTCCAAACGTGATGAATTGGAACGGAACGGTATTATTTACCGCTTTGAAGAAAGTCCTAAACAGCTTTTATTTGTCATGGGAGATTTTGAAAAAGACACACGCTCACATCATATCCATGTTGTGCTTTACGATTCTGACGAATGGAATAATTACATCAACTTACGTGATTATCTGAACTTCAACATCAAAGCCGCAAAAGAGTATGAAGAAGTCAAGTTAAGACTTGCGGAACAATATCCCTATGACAGGATAGCCTATACACACGGCAAGCAGGAAGTCATAGATAAGCTGCTTGCCGAAGCTCGTGTATGGAAAAGCAAACAGTTTCCGTTATAATTGGGACTTGATGAAGTCCCACACAAAAGCACTTGATTTATATCGTAAAAGGAGTAAAAGCTAATTAAAAAAAGATTGAGGAGTGGTAAAATGGCTTTCGATTACAAAAAAGAATATAAGGAATTTTATATGCCGAAAAACAAGCCGACTATTGTGGATGTTCCAAAGATGAATTATATTGCTGTGCGTGGAAAGGGCAACCCTAATGATGAGGACGGTGAGTACAAGCAGGCTATCGGTCTTTTGTATGGCATCGCTTATACAATCAAAATGAGCAAAAAGACAGATCATCAGATTAACGGCTTTTTTGATTATGTTGTACCTCCCCTTGAAGGCTTCTGGTGGCAGGAAGGTATAAACGGAATAGATTATTCCCACAAAGAAGATTTTTGCTGGCTATCCCTAATACGTCTGCCGGATTTTGTGACAAAAGCGGATTTTGAATGGGCTGTTGAAGAAACGACAAGAAAAAAGAAAACCGACTTTTCAAAGGTGGAGTTTCTGACATATCACGAGGGCTTGTGTGTGCAGTGTATGCATATTGGTTCATACGATAACGAGCCTGCGACTGTTGAGCTGATGGATAGTTATGCACAGGAAAACGGCTATGTGACCGACATATCCGATATCCGTTATCATCACGAGATTTATCTCAGCGATGCAAGAAAGGTTGCTCCCGAAAAGCTGAAAACAGTCATCAGACATCCCATCAGAGCCGTAAGAAAAATATAGAGAAGCCGTGTTCCCCAAACATTAGAACGGGAAACACGGCTGAAACGAGGCAAAGCTGATATGCTGTCAAACTGATCGAATAATTTCTGATTTACTTTTATTAAATTGCCTTTCCCATCTCATAAGCTTCTTTCAGCTTTTCGCTGCCCTTTATAGTCTTAGGTTCTGTAAAGCCTCCTGCAAACACCTTTCCTGCAAAACGGGCTTTTTCAAAACAGTCTATCCAACCCTGTAAACCCTTTACTGCTCCTTCATCGGTATAGTCCTCGTTCTCCGCAGCTACAGAGAGCAGATAGACATCTCTGAACTGATAATCACGGGAAAAGAGAGAATTGGCACGGTCTATCATCGTTTTCATTTGACCGCACATTTCGTAATAATAAATTGGCGTTGCCCAGACTACGACCTCTGCATTAAGCAGCTTTTCCGTGATTTCGTTTGCATCGTCCTTCATGACGCAGTGCCCCAGCTTCTGACAGGCAAAACAACCCCTGCAAAAGCCGATAGTTTTATTTCTGAGGGAAACAATCTCAACTTCATTGCCCGATGCCCTTGCTCCGTCAGCAAAGGCATTGGCGAGTATTTCCGAGTTGCTGCCCGTACGGATGCTTGTACTTATTATCAATACTTTTTTAGCCATATTTACAGTTCCTTATTTCAGATATTCTTTAAAAAATGCTTCCAGCTTATCGAAGGGAATAGCATTCTTACCGCCACCGTCATACAGGTCGGTATGAACCGCATCGGGAATGATATACAGTTCTTTATTGCTTGTATATTTGCTGTCTTTTATCATATCGGCATAAGCGTCCTTGCTGAAATAGCAGGAATGAGCCTTTTCACCGTGTATCAGCAATACTGCACTGCGTATCTCGTTTGAATATTGCAGGATAGGCTGATTTATAAAGGACTCACAGCCGACAACATTCCAGCCACCGTTGGAATTAAGTGACCTTTTATGATACCCACGGTCTGTTTTATAGTAGTCGTAATAGTCCTTTACAAAAAACGGAGCATCTTCGGGCAGGGGATCGACCACACCACCGCCAAGCTTGTATTCGCCTGCTTTATAATCAGCGATTCTTTGGGCACAGAGAGCCGCTTTTTTCTCATATCGTGCTTGCTCGCTGTCCTCAGAATCAAAATACCCTTTTGCATTAACTCTTGTCATATCGTACATAGTGGATGCAACAGTTGCTTTTATGCGTGTATCGAGAGCCGCTGTATTGATTGCCATGCCGCCCCAGCCGCAGATACCTATAATTCCGATCCTGTCCGGATTGACAAGCTCGTTTACAGACAGAAAATCCACCGCTGCCATGAAATCCTCTGTGTTGATATCGGGAGATGCCATATATCTCGGCTGACCTCCGCTTTCACCTGTGAAGGACGGATCAAAGGCTATTGTCAGAAATCCACGCTCCGCCATTGTCTGAGCATACAATCCTGAACACTGCTCCTTAACCGCACCAAAAGGACCTGAAACTGCTATTGCAGGCAGCTTTCCCTCTGCATTTTTCGGAACATACATATCAGCCGCAAGGGTTATGCCGTAACGGTTGATGAATGTCACCTTGCTGTGGCTGACCTTGTCGCTTTTCGGAAAGGTCTTGTCCCATTCCTGTGTTAATTTGAGTTCTTCTGTTTTCATTTTTGTTTTCCCCTTTCGCATTATTATATTGAGAGTGTTATTGTAACATCGCCTCTGCTCAGAAGCTCCGTCATTTCCTGCGGTGTTTTATCCGTAATGTGTCCGAGCTTTGTATATGCCCATGAATTTGAACCATAGAATACAACTAACTGATTGCCTGAATACAGGACAATATCCCCTGATGAAGTGGTTGTCTGAACATCATTACGGGGCAGATCTGCACCGATAGCTCCGACCTGTTCA
>ONIF01000135.1:5715-7407 GCA_900317795.1 uncultured Eubacteriales bacterium
GCCGTACATAGACATTGATATCGTCAAGGGCTGATTTCTGCACAATTTTTTTAGGTAATTCACTGATTCGTTATCCTCCCATTTTACAGAAACGGGAGTGCTGCCGATAGTCATTTTCAATGTTTCTTCCTCCGTTTCTTGGGGTGAGCCATTATCTTCAACAGAATTCTGAGGCTTTTGTTCGTCGTTTGAATTTAGAGTGAATTCCGGAACAGACGATCCATCTGAAATTGTATTTGATGATGTTTCTGACTGTACATTGCTCTCTGAATTGTTTTGAACATTGCCGCAGGCGGTCAGAGTTATGCTCAATAACAAAATGCTCAATATTGGCATTGACTTTCTCATAAATAATCCCTCCTCGACAGGTTGAAATATTTATCATTTGATGCTATAATTATTATAATACATAAACCTAACTTTAGGTCAAGGATTATTTTTTAAAAAAGGAGATTTTTTTATGTACACCATTGGTCAGGTTTCGGAAATGTTTTCTTTGCCGATCTCAACACTGCGATACTACGACAAGGAAGGACTTTTTCCGGGAATGGAAAGACAATCGGGAATAAGAAAATTCAGCGAACGTGAGCTTGAAGCTCTGAGAGTAATTGAATGCTTGAAAAAATCGGGGCTGGAAATAAAAGAAATAAAACAGTTTATGGAGTGGTGTGCCCAAGGTGCATCAACCTATCCCGAACGCAAAAAGCTGTTTGAAGCAAGGCGAAAGGCAGTTGAAGAGGAAATGCTCCGTCTTCAGAAAACACTTGATATGCTGAAATTCAAATGCTGGTACTATGATACCGCAATGCAGGACGGCAGTGAGGACAGGCTCAGCAAAATGATACCGGACAATCTCCCACCGGAAATCAAAAAGCTGTATGACAATGCTCATTCTTGAACATGATACTTTTTCTAAGCATATTTTTCGGTTGGTACGAAATAACAAATAAACGAGGTGACCGCTACAGCATTTTCAGACGATAGTTTAGGAAAGCATTTCTATAAAAAGAGCCTTGTACTCACTGCCGACTTAGAACAGCTTTGCCGTGAAACGGTAAGGATTGACCGCAAGGATACGGCTGAGCTTTCACTAAACTTCCTTTTCCGAGTTGATTGACCTTTCTGAATCTGATACTGGCTTGCTGACAACTGTTTCGGGGATTACTACACAAGAACCGGACTTTCATACGCCCGGCGTGAGATGATAACATTTTGTTTCCTTTCAGCACAGGGCGGCTGCGAACCACAGCTCACGGCTCATGCAGCGGCAAATATGAAGATTGGAAATGACAAAGCTTTTCTTATCAGAGTGATCAGCCAATGCCTGCCTTATATTGGTTATTCAAGAAGTCTGAATGCACTTGCGTGTGTCAACAAGGCGGCTGAAAATTGAAGGAGGCAAGCCTATGAAAGTCAGAAATATCACTATGCATATCATAGACTTGATAATGACAGGAAATCTGTTGTTTCTGATACCTCCGGGAAATGCTGCATTTTGAAAACATGAATATGTCAGATATAGAATAGCATTGTTAATGAGGTAATAGCAATGATTGATGGAAACGAAATAAAGCAGCGTACATAGAGATTATTTTCCTTGAAATTGGACAGATAAACCGCCGGAATGGGTTTGTCAAGTAAACTGTGTAAGTTTGTTATTGAATTTTGTAAGACTGCAATGAATGCAAGTTG
>ONIF01000264.1 GCA_900317795.1 uncultured Eubacteriales bacterium
CGGACAAATAAAAGCAAGTACCGAAATGACAAAGAACGGCAGAAAAAGATATATGATACCGCTGTCGGAGCTTACGGAAGCGGAACAACTGCAATACTATCGAAAGCATGACATAGAACTTCCAAAGGAACTGCAGAAATCCAAAGCAAAAACCACAGCGGTACGGAGTACCAATATAGAGGATTATACCGCTGCCGAAAGAGATGAAATGGCTTTCTGGCATGAAGTCATCAACCAATGGAATGAATATTGTATCGGCAAGTCCTCAAAGGTTCAGGCAACGAAAGAGTTTGTCGGACTGATGAAACAGAAATATCCCGATATAAAAATATCTTCCGACATACTTTACCGCAGAAAACGTATGGAAAAGGAATATGGGATATGCGGTCAGGTCGATAAGCGTGGAGATGGCAATAAAGGCAGGAATACAATACCCGATGTTGTTTGGAATACATTTCTGAACTTCTATTTGGATCAGAACCATCCTCCGATGACAATGTGCTATGAATATACCAAACACGTTATTGAAGAAATGAAACCTGAATTAATGCCGCTGCCGAGTTACCGTACATTTACAAGGCACATTGAAACCGATGTAAGCATGGCACTAAAAACTTTAGGCAGAGATGGCGAAAAGGCTTTCAGAGACCGCTGTGAACCGTATATCAAGCGTGTTTATGACAATCTGCAGAGCAATGATATATGGTTTGGCGATAATCATACTTTGGATATAGAGTCGCTGAACAAGAAAGGCAAACTGCACAGACTCCATATGTCAACTTTCCAAGATGCAAGATCGGGAATTATTGTCGGCTTTGCACTTTCGGACAGTAATACAGGGCAGACAACAATTTTATCAATGAGAAAAAGCATTATGAATTTCGGGTGCTGTAAAATGTTTTATCTCGACAACGGCAGAGAGTATATGGTTACGGATATTGCAGGACTCGGACACAGGCAAAAGAAGTCTACTGCCGACAGGCAAAATCCTCCTACCGTTCTTGCAAGACTTGATGTGGGTCTGATAAACGCACTGGTGCAGAATGCACAGGCAAAAAATATCGAGAGAGCTTTCCGAAATGTCAAGGATCATTTTTCAAGGCTGTTTGATACTTTTGTAGGCGGAAATATTCTTGAAAAACCCGAAAAATTAAAGTTTGTTTTGAAAGGCAAACAAGGACATATCCCTACTGATGAAGAAGTAGGACAAGCTCTCGAACAATACATATACAATGTTTTCAATCTTGCACCTTATAACGGCAGAGTTGCCAAAGACAAGGGCAAGCCCAAATTACAGGTATTTCAGGAAAATCTGAAAGTCAAGAGAGTGATTCCGGAAGAAGATTTGAACCTTATGCTCATGCGTAGCAGCCGTGTCCAGACAGTCGGACAAAGAGGTGTACATTTTGGAGATATTGATTACTTCAATAATGAACTGCTGCAGCTTCAGGGCAAGAAGGTATATTACAGATACGATCCCGATAATTTAAGCAGCATAAGGGTGTATGACCTTGATGACAGATATTTAATGACGGTTCCTGCTGATAATGAGGCTGTATGCGAATTCGGTACAGGCACAGAAGAATTAGCGGCGGCTCACAAGAAAATCAAACAGCACAGAAAAGATACTGCCGAATCTCTCAAATCAATCAGAATAGCAGCTCTCGGAAACAAAACCGCACTCGAAATCATGCTTGCAGAAGCGGAAAACAATAAAAATACTGTTTCCATAGCAGAAGGAGATTATGTAATAGATATGCACCGTGCCGATGAAAAGGAATATCAACGAAAAGCTGTCGGTGCTGAAAATGAACCGTCATTAAGAAGCATCATAGCCAATGCGGATGAAAACCTGATTTCTATCGAAACGGTGATAGCAAACCTTGAAAAAAATGACACTTGAAAGGGGTGATGTGCAAAAAGATAATCGTCAAAAAATCTGATGTCAAGAATGAAAGGAGTAAATTGTATGAAAGAATTTGACAAAGATTTACAGGCAAAGGTTGAGAATCATCTCAAAACAACAGGCATGAGTGCCAATGATTTCGGAAAAGCTGTCGGCTACAGCAGTACAACAATCAGCCATTATCGCAGCAGCATATATAAAGGTGATGTTGCCGAAATAGAAAGAAAAATCAGAGACTATTTCGCCAATATCGAGGAAGCTGAAAAGGCACGTCATACAGTTGAATATGTAGAAACGGGCGTTTCAAAGGGTGTTTACAATACGATCCGCTTGTGTCATTCCCGTGGAGGTCTTGCGGTCGAAGTCGGTGATGCCGGAATAGGAAAAACTATGGCTGCTCAAAAGTACGTTGAAGCTCATCCTTCCGCAATATACATCTGCATAAATGTTTGCACAAACAGCGTTGCCGCTGTATTGAAAGAAATTGCACGAAATCTCCATGTTCCTGCAACAGGCAGAAAAGAAGACTTGTGGGTAAGGATAAACGAGGTTCTGAAAAACGGTAAAAGGGTACTTATTGTTGATGAAAGTCAGCACCTGCCAATAAAAACGGTTGAACTTCTCAGAGCCTTTTCAGATCAGAATAAAAATTTAGGCATTTGCTTTATCGGAAATCATCAAAGCATATTCAACAACGGACTTCCCGAATATGCTCAGATAACAAGCAGAACCAAGATGCGTAACAGCAGAAGTATTGCGGATATAAAGCTCGAAGATATAAAGCTGATATTCCCCGATCTTGATGAAAAATCAGCTAAGTTTTTGTATCAGCTCAGCCAGACATCACAGGGATTAAGAGGAGCTTTCACCGTGTACGAAACGGCTATGAAAGCAAAAAACATCACTTACGATGTATTGGTAGATGCGGTACAGCTTACCCATGCAGTGGGAGGATTGAACGAATGAAAGACATAGATAAACTTTTAGAAACTCTTGCTCGGAAAGTCGCCAATCAAGATATGAGTGCAGGAAAAGAACTGGACGAAATACTTGAATATTACAGCACGAAGATCAGCAAGAGCATTCAGCCTCTCAACGAAATATCCGCACCGTTTGTATATAGAAATCTTGTTGAGTATGCAAAAGCAATTCAAAAACATTTCCCCGAAGAAGTAAAAATATCCGACAGTCTGGGTGAGGCTTGTATAGTGACTATAAAGTTTTAATAATTTGGACCTATCAAGGCGGCAGAAATGCCGTCTTGATGTGTTAATGAAAATCAGAAAGAGGTAGTAAAAATGACCTACAGAGAAGCAATCGAAAAGAGCCTTTATACCATTGAAATTGAAGA
>ONIF01000124.1 GCA_900317795.1 uncultured Eubacteriales bacterium
AACAGAACAACAGGAAAATCCTAATCCCCCCGAAAATGTAAAAAAAGGCTTTTTCAGTAAAATATTTGGAAAATGATTAAAAATATATTTTTATATTTATTTATAAATATTGACAATCAAATTAAATAAAACTATAATATTATTCAACAAACAATAGAAAGGAAAATCCAAATATGAAAGAAATCGCAGGAATCAAGTGTTATGAATTACAAGAGGTAGCAGATATATTAGGAGTACATTATCAGACAATAAGAAATCTTATAAAAAATGGAAAAATAAAGGCTACAAGAATAGGCAGAAATTATATGATCACTGAACAAAACTTACAAAAATATATCAATGGTGATTAAAAACAAATTCGGAGGAACGATAAATGATTATCGATAAAGTCAGGTCATTTGCAACGAAAGAAGAACTTCAAGCCGAATTTGATATTACCAAAAGTACATTGTTGGAATGTGAGGAATACCAAAAAAGACAACAGTTCCAAAAAATGCAGGAATGTTTAACAAAAGGTAATCAAAAAACTGCGGCTCTATGGCTCGAAGTAGAACAAAGATATATACTGTCATTCTGTCAGGCATTAGGTTTTACAGCAAACTTTCTTGAAAACAATCCTGCTCACAGAATAAATTTCACGGCTGAAGAAAAAGAAGCTATGAGAACGGCAATTTGGGCTGATGCAATCCAAGTTTTTCATGAAATAGAAAAGGCAGATTTTCAATTCAATACCAATGTTCATAATTATGAAACTTGCTGTAAATACCTTTTGGAAATCATAAAATCGCAGATTTCTGCTTACGTCTATTATAAATTACCTGTTTCGGAACTGATAGACATGGCAGGAAAAAAAGCGACTGAATGGTATAAAAAACCAAAAGAATTCGATTTGGGCAAAATTCCGCAGGAACAGCTTTTGCCTTCAAGCTGCAAATACTTTTATTATTTACAGAACAAGGAAAGCAATGCATTGGGACATACATCAAAAAAGAGTTTCAATAATGCTGTATTCAGAGAAAACAACATAAAAACTCATGAAGATGTTGAAATAAAAATTTTGAGTCCCGATAATTTCTTTTCGTCAAAATGGAATGTGCCCACGCATAAAGTTTATGACCTTCTACTTCATAAACTATCAGAAGTACTTCCAAGAGGAACATATGCAACCGCCGAAAAAATCAAAAATAACAGAACAGTGGAAATATCCGTCAAGGAATTTGCCGACAAGTGCCACACCGGTATGAAAGAAGCAAGGCAATATCTTAATGAGGCTATTTCAACCCTGTATGAGTTAAGCATAAAATTTGAGGTAGTTGAACCCGAAGATAACACCACAACGAAATCAAAACGCCGCAAAAAAAATACAGATTTGCAGCCTAAAAAATATGCGTATCACAGGATACTCGCTGAAAGAAGTGATGATGACTGTAACAATGCGGTTGTCAATGGAGTTGCAACTGTAAAATTCGATTTTGATTTTGCGGAGTTTATGAGCAGATGCAGCAGGGCAATGCCTAAACATGACAATATGTTCCGCATAAATGGAAACAGACATCCACATAGTTATTTCATGGCAAATAAATTGCAGGAACATTATTTTATGAATATAGGCAAAAACAACTCCAACAGAATAAAAGTAAGAAGCTTTATTCAGGATTTGCCAGATCTGCCTACTTATGATGAAGTAATGCAGGACGCAAGTGACGGACATATAGAGCAAAGAATTATTAAACCGTTTGAAAAAAATCTTCAGGCACTTGTTGATGATTATGATATAATTGAAAACTGGCATTACTGCACCAAAAACGGTGAATTTCTTACAGATGAACAGTTACAGAACTATGATTATTCTGAATGGATAGAGTGGCTTGTCGAGTTCCGTCTGAAAGACTATCCTCATCAAGTCGAAATGATGAGGTTAACAGAGCAAATCGAAAGAAACAAAAATTCTAAAAAAGCAAAAAAAGAAAAAAATAAATCTGAAAAAGAATAATTTTCTAAATCAGTCAGGTAAATTTTTAACTGACTGATTTAATTTTTTATCATTTTTGTTCACAATAATGATACGCAATTAAGTAAAATTTTAATTTAAAAATCATTATAATCAAATAAAAGAGGGGAAACTTTTCGCTAATCGAGCAAAGATTATAATGAAAAAAGTTTTTAAAAAATCACTATAATCAAAACATAGGGGGGGAACTATTCGGTAATTGGGGGGGAACTATTCGGTAATTGGGGGGGAACTATTCGGTAAAAAAAAATTGTAAATTTTTTATGAACAAAAAAAGCCTTGAAAGCCGCATGATAAGCGGATTTTTTTCGTGACCATTTTTCACCGACCGTCGCCCGATTCCTAATAGTATTTAATACACTATTAAATACCGCACAATGCGGTTTTCTGACGAAACCGCAATGTGCTAAAATGGTAACCGCAAGTTCAGAGATGAAAGCTTCGTGCTGGTAACACATGGTAATATCAAGCTGCTATCTTTTACACGGTATTTTGTCTTTTAACGGACTTGCCAAAAGAAATACTAAATATATTCTTTACGGTCTTATAACACGAAATACAGAATTGTTATACGGCTTATTAGGAATATCATAGAAAGGAATGTAAAATATGAGTTACTTATTCAAACAGGAAGATGTTTTCAGCCTTGCGGATTTCGTCAATGCTGAAACAAAACAAAAAGGCATAGAGTTACAGTTTAAACACTGTCCATTATGCAACGGTGGGCAACATGGTGACAAATGGACATTCAGTATCAATATCGTTACCGGTCAGTTCAAGTGTCAGCGTTCTACCTGCGGAAAGCAAGGAGGCTTTATCACTCTCTCCAAAGAAGTCGGCTTTCCCCTTGATTTCGGTACAAAAGAATCACTGACTAAAACTTACAAACGGCTTCCGCAAATAGCACTCCAAGATATCATCATTCGTGACGGTGCTGTCGAATATCTGAAAAATCGTGGCATACCCGAAGAGATAACCCGAAAATACGGTATAACCACTCAAAAGGATAATCCAAACATTGTCTGTATGCCGTTTTATGACTGGAACGGTGAACTGACTATGATAAAATATCGTAATACCCAATTCAAAAAAGGTGACAACGGCAGTAAAGAATGGGTGTCGAGAGATACCAAGCCGATTCTTTACGGCATACAGAATGTCAATTATGACAATGATACCCTTATCATCACGGAGGGACAAATCGACAGCCTTTCATTGACGGCGGCAGGAATTGAAAATGCGGTATCCGTTCCGATGGGCAAAAATAATTTCAACTGGATCAATACCTGCTGGGACTTTTTACAGCATTTTACGAAAATTATCATATTCGGCGATAATGAGAACGGACAAATAACTCTTGTCAACGAGATTGCCCAAAAGCTGAAAAGACATCAGATATCGGTTGTCAGGGCAAGTGACTATCAGGGAATGAAAGATGCCAATGATATTTTACGGAATTACGGTATGTCCGCGTTGGTTCAGGCGGTCAACAATGCCAAACCGCTTCAGGTTGACCGCATTATATCACTTGCTGATATAAAGTCGGTGGATATTTCCGAAATGCCGCACTTTTCAACGGGTATAGCAGAAATTGACACACTGACAGGCGGTTTTTTTGAGGGACAGCTCATTATCTTATCTGGCAAACGTGGAGAGGGCAAAAGTACTCTTGCAAGTCAGATTGTCATTGAAGCTGTGGATCAGCATATACCAACACTTGTATATTCGGGAGAATTGCCGAATTATCAATTCAAAAATTGGGTAGATTTACAATCGGCAGGTATTGATAATTTAATTCCTCACCTTTCAAACGGTAGAGAATATTTTACCATGAAGAATGATGAGATAAAAGAAAATATCAACGAGTGGTATCGTGACTTACTGTATATCGTTGATGATGGCGAATTGCCTGAAGGTGAAACGGAACTTGACCTGATAGAAACAGCTATTTACCGGCACAAGATAAAATTCTGCCTTGTGGACAATCTGATGTGCCTTGCCGAATACGGAGAGGGTATCTATCAAAATCAGGGCAAAGTCGTAAAAAAGCTGAAAGAAATAGCGACTGCCGCCAAATGCACGATATTGTTGGTTGCTCATGAAAGAAAAATGCAGTCAAGTGATTTGTCCGATAACGTGTCGGGAAGTTCAGACATTACGAACAGGGCAGATGCTGTTTTGAGATATGCAAGGAGTTCGGAAGACAACGGCGGATATATTGAAGTTGCCAAAAATCGTTTGTTCGGAACGCTTGCGAGAGTTGCCAGCAAAAATCAAATCGTGACATCATTCGATCCGGCATCAAGAAGAATTAGTACAGAGAAATCCTGGAATATGTACAAGGTCTATGGCTGGGTGAATCAGACAAAGCCCAAAGAAAATTTACAGCCGATAGGTGATGACGGAGATTTGCCATTTTAGGAGATATGGAAGTATAGATTTTGTATATACGAAGTACATACAAAATCGCTTGGTAGGGAAATTTCCCCACTCCCCTGACATCGCATACAGCAACATCAAAATCGTTTGTACTCACCATTTGAGGAAAAATTAATTGTCATTTTCTGAATGTAGTGTACAATACATTATGGGAATTGCGGCGTATATCTGCGGATTACGCCTAAGGAGAGTTGGATGTGTCTGGCTCCCCTTTTTCGATGTATTGAAATTTTATTGTTGTTTTAGAAATATCACTCTGAAATTGCTGCTGTAAAATCCTAAAAATATGCGTAAAAAATAAAATACAGTCTCTTATTTTATGCAATTTTTTCTTAATAGCACATCTCTGATTTTATGTTTAGCAATAATACACGATTGAAAAATTGGCAGTTTGAGTATATGTGTTTTAAAATCGTCTGTAGAACCTCTACAATGCCCTGTATTGCGTTCAAACGCCAAAAAGGTAAAATTATACCCCTTGAACAAAAAATGCCGTAAAACGCAAATATGAGCGTCTGAGAGCGAGAACGATTTTTCGTATATGCTTTGTTACTAAAAAGAATATTCTTCTACCTGTTCGCAGACACTTGACAAAGCACCCTCTACAATGCCCCGTATGCTCTCTCAGAACGCTCTCAGCAGCGTTTAAACGGCTTGGGAGTATAATTTACCCCTGAACATGGAAATCAAGTTTCTAATAAAGAAATTTAATGATCCAAAATTCTTAAAATATGACGTGGTTCAAGCAAACAATCAAGCATAATTTTAGAAATGGCTTTCTTTGATTGAGTATCAGATTTAAAAAGCTTGATAAGATTGATGGCTGCCTTGCGAAGAATATTCAAAAGCTTGATAAGATTGATGGCTGCCTTGCGAAGAATATTCAAAATAAAAGGCAGAGGAAATGTATAGATTTTCCTCTGCCTTTTTGCATAGAACAGAATAATTCATTGTTCTTTTTATGTGTCATTTTCTGCAATTAGCCGTTAAATATACAAACTTCGTTGCCTTTAGGTGAGTTCCACTTACCTGTGATGCCGTCGCCGAGCGTCCAGAACTCTGTTGTCTTTTCCTCAGCACCGACTTCATCAACATTGAAGCCTTTATAGTAAGCCCAGCACCAGACTTTTAAAAGTCTGTTCTTTTTATCGGTCCAAGCGGTCGAAGATACGAGGTTGGCATTCTTAGCGATTCCCGAAACATCATAGCCTGCTTTACTGAGCAAAGTGCGGATAGACATTTTGTTACTTTTTGCGTACGCCGCAATGTCTTTTACTGTATCAAAGTCAAGCTGACACTCAGCAATCTGCCAGTTGAAGCTGTTTTTAACTAATTTTATCATTTCGTCATAATTGTTTCCGTAAAAGTCGAAGTCCGGTTTTTCTAAGCTTGAAACAGCCCTTGAAGACATACCTGATTGTGTATTGTAACTACTCTTGCCTTTGTTTACTATAATTGTTCTTGACTTATTGAGAACCTTGTTGCATTTTTCGGCATAGGTTTCGGTTGCATCGTTGTCGCCCGCATAATTTTCAAATCCGTTATTATCGTCATCTGCCTGATATATTTCGGTGCCGACTAATGTATCGGAAATATCTTTGATAGCCCTGTCAATGTTGTCCGTATCCAAAGCAATCTCATTGAACAAACGGGGATTGATCTCAGCCTGAATTGCTTCTGACAGATTGTTGACATACAGCTGAGCCGCAAGGCTTTCCATAATCGTTGTACAGCCTGTTGCATAAACGCTCATAATATAGTTGCATACTGGCTTTGCGTTGTCTATTGCCTCACCGCTGAACATTACCTGATTACAGAAATGGTCGTAGGTATACTCAAAAATATCCTTGTCGGAAGTAAGCGAGGGCTTCTCAATCCACTTGTTGAGTTCTAACAAAACATCTCTGTAAAGCGTTCTGCGTTCTTTTGCATTTTTGCCGGTAAGACCTGCGATCTCTGCCAGCTTGTCGGCGTTGCTTATATTTTTTTTCTTGATGTTTTCTATATCATTTCTCATTTGCTTTGTGATCGTTTCAAATTTTACCAGTGCATTATAAAAACTGCTTACGCTCATCTTTGCTTCTATATAATTCTTGACCGCATTTTCGGAATCTTTGATTTGGGTATAGATTTTGTCGAGTTTCCCGTTGATCTCATCAAGCTTCGCCTGCGTGGGGTCCTTCTCTTTTCCGATAAGATTGCCGAGCATAACATTGAGAGCGGGTGTAACGAATTTTCCGTAAGGTGTGCACTGATTTAAAACTACGAAAATCGTACTTGTGCTTATATCGGTCATCATCTTAAGGTCATCATCCATTGTGACTTTCATATCCTGACTGAAAGATGTTCCCGATTCAAGCGTTGCAGCACTTGCCGTCCCCATTGCCATTGTGCTTACCGAAACAACGGTGATTGCGGAAAGTACCATTGAGATAACTCTTGTCTTGATTTTTCCAATCTTTTTCATAGCGATCGCTCCTTTTTTGTCTGTGTTGATATTGTTAAGAGTGAACTTGTTTTCTGTGGTGTTGACTCTCTTTTTCATGGTGATTACGTCCTTTTGTTTTTTTTGTTTTTCCCTTTCGGTGTCTATATCATAACTCAAATTTCAGAATAAAACAATTTGCAATATCTCTCTGAAATGTTCAATTTTGAACACATCAAAGATTATCTGTTCGTTTCTGAACAGAATCCGGCAAAATTGTAAAATTACTTTGAAAAAGAGGTTATAATTTTTTCTTTGTTTTCAAGGCAGTTTACCTATTGACAATCGGAAAAAGATATGCTATATTCATATTGTACTAATTGATATAATACAATTATACAATATTCGGAAGAATGTTGTTATCGTTTTACGCCGTAGGAGAAATCGGCGTTTTATTAAAACTTAATTGTACTGTTTGATATAGTACAAATATAATTATCTGAAAAGAGGAATCAGCTTGTTCAGTACATTCAACATCAACTACCGAAGCGGAGAGGCTATCTATCAGCAGATATATAATGAGGTCGTAAAAGAAATATCATTAGGACTTCTGTTACCCCAGGAGAAAATAGCTACCGTAAGAGAACTTGCAACAAGTCTCGGTATCAATCCAAATACGGTATCAAAGGCATATCAGATGCTGGAACAAAACGGATATATATACTCTGTTGTGGGCAAAGGTTCATTTGTTGCAGACAGTTCCGGCAAACTGGCAGGTCTTAAAGAAAGTACCATGAGAGATTTGAAAAAAGATATGACAAATGCCCATCATTTAGGTGTTGCGTATGAAGATGTGATTGATCTTGCAAATGAGGTTTATAATGGAGGTGGCAATTCCGATGCTTGAGATTAAGAATATCACAAAGAAATTCGGAGATAAGACGGCACTTGAAAATTTGTCGTTTACCGTTCCCGAGGGTTCTGTTTTCGGACTGATCGGCTCGAACGGTTCGGGAAAAAGTACATTGCTGAGAATTATTTCAGGCGTATTCAAACCTGACGGAGGCAGTGCCGAAATAGACGGGATCAGTACATACGAAAATCCCGACATGAAGGAAAAATGTTTTTTTATTTCGGATTATCCCTATTTCTACAACAATTCCACACTCGACAGCATGGCGGCGTTTTATAAGGAGTTTTATCCGACATGGGACGAGGCAAAATTTGAAAAGCTCTGTAGTATATTCCCTATCAAGAAAAAAGACAGAATTATCAATATGTCAAAGGGTATGCAGCGTCAGGCGGCACTTATGGTAGCACTTTCGGTTTGCCCGAAATATTTAATGCTTGATGAAATATTCGACGGACTCGATCCCGTTGTACGTCAGCTTATCAAGAAACTTATCATGGAGCTTGTTTCCGATAATAAAACGACTGTGATAATTGCCTCGCACAATCTCAGAGAGCTGGAAGATGTATGCGACCATATCGGTCTGATACACAAGGGCGGAGTCGTCATGGAAAAAGACCTTGATGAAGCAAAGCTGGGTATCCATCGTGTGCAGGCAGTATTTGAAAATGAGCTTGGCGAGGGCGTATTCAATGACCTTGATATCGTCAGCGTCAAAAAACAGGGCAGAATGATGACCTTTACCATCAAGGGTGACGGTCAGGCGATTGAAAAAGCCATACAGGCTCAGAAACCGATCTATATGGAAATGCTCCCGCTGACGCTGGAGGAAGTATTTATCAGTGAAATGGAGGCAGTAGGTTATGACATCGACAATATCCTCGACAAATAAAAATTTTGCAAAGCTCTATAAATGGGCTTTCGGAAGAAACAGGGCTTTAATGATCGTATTCGCCGTATTGATGGCGGTAGGAATCGTTATTGATATCCAGTCATTGATCACGATCTCTCATTCAAGGATAGACAATTATGATGATTCAATGGGTTTACTGGGATACGGTTCTATCCTTGTGGCTCAGTTGGGTGCTGTATGTTTCTCTGTCATATCCGCCATCCATACATTCAATTTTCTCCATAACAAGAGAAGTACAGATATGTTCGGTGCTGTGCCTGCCACAAGGTCTACGCTTTACTTTTCACATCTTCTGGGCGGTATCACGGCGGTATCCATTCCCTTTACAGTGGGTTCATTTATCGTAATGGCACTTACCTGCCGTACAACACAATATTTTATGACAGATGTGGGCTTTATTCTGATGGGAATTGTCGCCATAGCCGCTGTATACAGCTTTACAGCCCTTATCGCCTATTGCTGCGGAACTTCCCTTGATTCCACGATCATCACCATCGGTGCAAACGGCATTTACATGGGCGTTGTCGCTATTTTCATGTTTGCAACTTGTTCCATGATTCCCGGACTCGTCGGCAGTGTGATTTTCAATACCCCCATTATCACTCTTTTTGCACCTGTGGGATTCTGCGTTTTCTTCGACGCATACTGCACTCTGGGACAGACAACCGCAATGTGGACAACCGTTATCTGGAGTATTCTTTTCACGGCAGGAATGATACTGCTCGGCAATCATGCCGCAAAAACAAGAAAAATGGAAACCGCTCAGAATGAATTCAATATCAAATGGCTTCCCATTGTCATAAAGGCAGGTATATCGGTACTTGCCGGCGGTTTTGCGGGAATGACCGCTGTCAGCGGTCAGGGTTCGAGTTTCTCGAATATGTTTATCTTCTCATTCTGGTATATCATTACAGGATTTGCGGCTTTCATCATTCTCCATCTGATTTTTTCAAGAGGTACGAAAGTAAAATTTCTTCCGTCACTGCTCACCTATGCAGGTACAACAGCGGCTGCTCTCGGACTTCTGTTCGCCATGACAACGGGACTGGGAATCGATACCTATATCCCCGCCGAAAGCAATATCAACAGCATTACATTTCAGTCTGACGAAATGGAATACAAGGATCCCGAAAATATCAAAACGATCATGGAACTGCACAAGCTCATGATGGAAGGTACACTGGAAGATATTTCCCATCCCTACTATATAGGCATATATTATAATTCCAACAGTATGTATTACGGCACGGATTACGAAACAAAATATCCTTTGACATTCCATGCATCTTTTAATTTCAAGTACAACAAAAAATTCGGTTTTACCACAGAAAGAGAATATTATGCCTATTTCGGCAGATCGTCAACCCCAAAATATGATTATGAAAAGATAGAGGAACTCCTGAAAAAACTGTATAATTCAGATGAATACAAAAAGCTGTCCAATCCCGAACTCTGGAAAGCGGAAAGCATAAAAAGAAACGGTGAACTTCCCGTAAGTGCTGATATCAATATAATGGTCTATTCCGAACAGGCGGAAAGATATTCTCACAGAGGAAATATCGGACTCAAAACAGATGAAACATTCCTTGACGGACTTGTTGATGCTCTGAAAAAGGATATTCTTGCCGATAAGGAATACTATAAACACAAAATAGCAGCAGGCATCTATTACTATGACTATAGCAACAATGTATACATCGGTGACAGATATTATTACCTGAATATAGGCTACCGTAATGATTCAAATAATATCAGCGAAATGATTCTCGTTCAGGTGTCTGAAAACTATACCAACACATTGAACTACCTGAGAAACAACGGTTATGCCTCTGAACTTGATAATCCCTCATTTTCTGTAGACGATTCGGACAATATATAAACCGTGTTTGCCTTGATTCCGTATGGCTTTATCGCTTGGAAGCAAAAAGTATCAAAATAGATATTGATAAAAAAGTGTAAAAAACCGCCCGAAGTTTTTATGTTTCGGGCGGTTTTCTTGTATTCAATTAAACGGACTTTTATTTTGATATTTTTCGGATTGCGTGTACAGGCTCAAAATACGGCGATTTTGAGGGGCTATAGGGCTTAGGGGTAAAAACTACTCCAAACACGTTTGAGGGGCATACAGCAGCGTTATACGGGCATATATGAGCATTCTAAAGCGGTTGTCAAATACAGACGATAATCTTCTTGACTGATTTTTAGTTCTTATGATATAATATTGAAAACTTACATCAAAAATAGCAATACTTTTCAATGGGGTGGAATTTTTATGGAAATAAAAAGAGATAAATATTTACAGCAGTTGATAGATTATATGTGGGACGGACAGATCAAAGTTATTACGGGTATTCGCAGGTGTGGAAAATCATTTCTTCTGAATACCTTATTCAGAAAATATCTTCTTGAACAGGGAGTGCCGCAGGATAATATATTGTCCGTTGAACTT
>ONIF01000192.1 GCA_900317795.1 uncultured Eubacteriales bacterium
GCCAAAATTAAAATCGCTGCAATTTTTTTCATTTTACTACTCCCATTATGGAATTCATAATTCATAATGCATAATGCATAATTCACATTGCACACTGCACATTGCTCACTGCTAATTGCTAATTGCTAATTGAATTATCGCTTTACGCCCATGTACGGTATCTTTACGGTTCTTGCAATTTCTTCTATGACTTCATATTTATTGATACTGCCGCCTTTTGCGGCTGCACTCATAATAATTCTGTGTGCAAGCACATAAGGCAGCTGTATCAATACATCATTCGGCACAACGTATTTTCTGCCGTTGAGCCATGCATACGCTCTTGCCATTTTTACCAGTGCAATCGTTGCACGGGGACTTGCCCCACGCTCTATGTATATATGATTTCTCGTTGCCGCAACCAATCTTAAAAGATAGTCATACACAACGTCTTTTACATACACGTCATATATCTCTCTACGCATCTGCAAAAATGCCTCTTTTGTAATAACAGGCGTTACAAGGTCGGCTCTTGATTTCAAGTCGCCTATGGTCTTTGCGATTTCAAGTTCACTCTGGAAATCGGGATAGCCTATTGACATTGTTACCATAAAACGGTCAATTTCGTTGTCGGGGAGATACTGTGTACCTGCTGTACCGGAGGGGTTCTGTGTTGCAATAACCAGAAACGGCTCAGGCACGTCACGGGTAATACCTTCGACTGATACTCGACGTTCTTCCATAACTTCCAGCAATGCCGACTGCGTTTTAGGCGATGTACGGTTAATCTCGTCGGCAAGCAGAATATTGGTAAAAACAATTCCCTCTTGATAAGCAAAAGAGTCGTTGGCTCTTTTATAAATAGAAAATCCCGTCAGGTCTGACGGCAAAACGTCAGGGGTAAACTGCACACGCTTACTGTCAAGTCCCATTGCTCTCGAAAACGCCAATGCAAGCGTTGTTTTACCAACTCCCGGTATATCCTCCAAAAGTACATGACCGTCTGCCAAAAATGCCGTCATAATCTCGGCAACCTCGCCTTTTTTTCCCAATATGACTTTATTTACCTCCGCAAGCACATCTTGTGCCATTTCCATGTAACTCTTGGTCTTTTCAGACACGGGCTGTTGATTTTCTTTTCCAAATGCCTCCTGTTCATTGATACTTTCCTGTTCCGTGCCGGTTTCAACTTCCTTTATCTCGTCTGCCAAAAAAATCACCCTCCGCTTGATTGAGTGTGGAGTGTTGAGAGTGGAGTTTTTTTATTTTCCGCTTCACTCTCAAAATCCACTTTAAAATAAATTTGTGTTTCGGTAAAAAAATCGGGATTCGACTTTGCTCCACTCCCAACTCTCCACTCTCCACACCGGATTGAGTGTGAAGTGTTGAGAGTGGAGAGTGGAGTTATTTCCGCTCTTTCTCAAAATCCACTTATTTTCTAATTTGTGCCGAGCGGTAAAGTCCGAGCCGAAAACCGCTTCACTCTCAACTCTCCACTCTCCACACTAACTAACATTGTAACATATATACATATTCATTTCAACATCTATGCAGAATAAAAATAATTTTCCAAACCCCTCTGTCTTTATGCACACGCTGTCGGGTGTTTCAAATACCCGAAAATCCCCATTTTACTGAAATAAAAAAAAATTAAGGATTTTTTGCAAAAAACCCTTGACAAAAATGCGTTTTTGGAGTATATTTGTAGAATGCACCATAGTAGAGAACTGTCCTTTTTTTGGCAGTTCCCGAAATCAACCTGTATAAGATATTAACATAAATTTTAGAAAAAATCAAGAGTTTTCTTGTAAATTTTCGTTTTTATTTTTCGGGGGCGGTGCTGTTAAAAAAAGAATGGAGCTGATTGTATGGTGAATGTCAAAACCGTTCGTCTCGGAAATACGGAACGCAAAAGCTTTTCCCACACCGACACGGTTATTGAAATGCCGAACCTCATTGAAATTCAGACGGATTCGTATGAGTGGTTTCTCGAAAAGGGCTTGAAAGAGGTTTTTGAAGATGTTTCGGGAATAACGGATTATTCGGGACATTTTGTATTGAGTTTCCTCGACTACAAGCTTGACAGGGAACACCCTAACTACTCTATTGCAGAATGCAAGGAACGTGATGTAACATACTCTGCCCCGCTTCGTGTCAAAGCCTCCCTCTACAATACCGAAACAGGCGAACATGCCGATTCGGAAGTATTTATGGGCGACTTCCCCTTGATGACTCCAAGCGGTACTTTCGTCATAAACGGTGCGGAAAGAGTTATCGTTTCCCAGCTGGTAAGGTCCCCGGGCGTGTATTACAAAATGGACCACGACAAAACAGGCAAGGAACTTTTCAGTTCTACCGTCATTCCCAACAGGGGTGCATGGCTGGAATATGAAAATGATGTAAACGATATTTTCTATGTCCGTATTGATAAAAACAGAAAACTTCCCGTTACTACTTTTATACGTGCGTTAGGTCTTGGCACTGACCAGGAAATTATTGATTTCTTCGGTGCCGATGACAGAATTATTGCAACTATCGAAAAGGACTCCACCAAAAACAGAGATGACGCTCTCAAAGAGGTTTACAGAAAGCTTCGCCCCAGTGAGCCTCCTACCGTTGAAAGTGCTCAGGCTCATCTTGATAATCTTTTCTTCGACCCCAGAAGATACGATATGTCAAGGGTGGGCAGGTATAAATATAATAAAAAGCTCTCCCTTTCCAACAGGCTTGCCAATCAGGTGCTTGCAGAACCTCTTGCAGACCCCGTTACAGGTGAGATTATTGCAGATGAAGATGAAGTTATCTCCAAAGAACGTGCCGTTGAAATCGAAAATGCAGGCGTTACCGTTGCATTCGTAAAGGACGCAAACGGCAATCCCGTTAAAATCATCTCAAACGGCATGGTCGATATTTCAAAATATATCGGCTTTGACGTAAGCGATATAGGAATAAATGAAAAAGTAAGGTTTACCGTTCTCCGTGAGATTCTCGACAGCTTCGGCTCGGAAGATGAAACCGTACTGAAAAAGGAACTCAGAAAACGCAAAGACGAACTTATCCCCAAGCATATTATTATTGATGATATTTTTGCAAGTATCAACTATATGAATTCACTCGCCTGCGGTATCGGCACAACAGATGATATTGACCATCTCGGCAACAGACGTATCCGCTGTGTAGGCGAACTTCTCCAAAATCAATTCAGAATCGGCTTTGCCCGTCTTGAAAGAGTTATCCGTGAAAGAATGACGCTCAATGCTCAGGATATTGCAGGTCTTTCACCCAATACTCTTATCAATATACGCCCCGTGACTGCCGCTATCAAGGAATTTTTCGGTTCTTCTCCGCTCTCGCAGTTCATGGATCAGAATAACCCCCTTGCAGAACTTACTCATAAAAGACGTCTTTCCGCACTCGGTCCGGGCGGTCTTTCAAGAGATCGTGCAGGATTTGAAGTCCGTGACGTTCATTATACACACTATGGCAGAATGTGTCCTATCGAAACCCCCGAAGGTCCCAACATAGGTCTTATCTCGTATCTCGCAACCTTTGCGAAAATCAATGAATACGGTCTTATCGAAGCACCTTTCCGCAGGGTTGACAAGGAAACAGGCATTGTTACAAGCGACGTGCAGTACATGACGGCTGACGTTGAAGATAACTATGTTGTTGCTCAGGCAAATGAACCTCTTGACGAAAACGGCAGATTTGTACACAAGAAAATTGTCGGCAGATGCCGTGATGAATTTATTGAAGTCGAGCCCGAAAAGGCTGACTATATGGACGTATCTCCGAAAATGGTCGTATCCGTCGCTACGGCTATGATACCTTTCCTTGAAAATGACGACGCAAACCGTGCTTTGATGGGCTCAAACATGCAGAGGCAGGCTGTTCCGCTTCTCGTGACAGAACCCCCTATTGTCGGCACAGGCATGGAATACAAAGCAGGCGTTGACTCGGGTGTATGTATCCTTTCCGAAGGAAACGGTGTTGTGGAATACGTCAGTGCAGACAAGATAAAAGTAAAATATGACAACGGTACAAAGAAAACTTATGCCGTTACCAAATTCACCCGTTCCAATCAGGGTACTTGCATTAATCAAGTGCCTATCGTAAGTGTCGGTCAGCGTGTAGTTAACCGTGAAGTTCTCGCTGACGGTCCCGCTACAAGCAACGGTGAAATCTCTCTCGGCAAAAATGCCCTTATCGGCTTTATGACATGGGAGGGCTACAACTATGAGGACGCTGTCCTCCTTAATGAAAAAATTGTCCGTGATGATGTCTATACATCTATCCACATTGAAGAATATGAAATAGAAGCCCGTGATACAAAGCTTGGTCCCGAAGAAATTACAAGGGATATTCCCAATATCGGTTACGACCAGCTTCGTGACCTTGACGAAAACGGTATTATACATATCGGTGCAGAAGTTCACGCAGGTGATATTCTTGTAGGAAAGGTTACTCCTAAGGGTGAAACAGAACTCACTTCTGAGGAAAGACTCCTTCGTGCAATATTTGGTGAAAAATCCCGTGAAGTCCGTGACACTTCCCTTAGAGTTCCTCACGGTGAATACGGTATTATCGTAGATGTAAAAATCTTTACTAAAGAAACAAGTGCAGATGAACTCTCTCCC
>ONIF01000209.1 GCA_900317795.1 uncultured Eubacteriales bacterium
CCATACATTGGCATAGCTCCAGCGTGTAGCTGTTCCTGTGATAACTTTTGTCGGGTTAACAAATTTCTTCTTTGACATATTAGTTTTCCTCCTCAAAATCCTGTGCAGCATTGGCTGCGCTATTCATTTCCGGTCTGGCATCTGAATCAGACACCAATGTTGGCTTGCCCTGCGGTTTCTCGATAAGACCGCTGAGCAGTTCTTCAAACTTTTTCTTTCCCAGCAGCTTTGTCATTGCTGTGATGCCGAGCAGTTTCTTTTCATATGGATCGTATCCGGCTTTTGTTACCTTGTCTGCAACAGCTACTTCGTTTGTGTACTTGCGGTTTGACTTTCCCTCGACCAGCTTATAGCCGTTCCACTTCTTGCCGTGAACTGCCTGTTCAAGAGCATATTCTTTGACATCTTCCGCCCATTTGATGAACATATCAAGCCTGTCAAGCAGACTCTCAATTTCAATATCCTCAAGGGTTTCAGGCATCTTGAAATCGTACTGTGCGAGTTTAAGGTTGTATTCAGCCCTTGCACGGCACACACTTTTTGCTTTGCAGAAACGGCAGTGATCGCCGCACTTTAATACACCTGCACCCTGATAAGCCATGTCAGCGGCAGGCTGTAAAACAGTGAAAGCCCAATGATAGAGATCTTGTTTGGACATTTCAAAGGTGCTGACATTACTCAAACGAGGCTGAAAGATGGTCATAACCACACGGTTAATATCGAATATGCCGTCAAACATCTCCAACGCACCAATACCGTAAATCATCATTTGTGTGTTGTTGACCGCATCAACCTCCATGCCTTTGCCGTACTTGAAGTCGATAACATGAATGGTCGTACCGTCAATGATGATACAGTCGGAAGTACCGAAACCGCCTTTGACGAACCTGGAGAAATCAATCTTCTGTTCAACAAACATCAGCGGCTTGCCGGAACAGGAATCATTCAGAAGTTCAAGTATATAGTTACGGTACTCATCTGTACAGCTTTCCATTTCCTCGCTGTAATAATCAAGGTTTTCTCTGATGTCCGGCTCTTCATAACCTAAAATCTGACGGAGTTTGTATTCGCAAAGGCTGTGTGCCGCTGTACCTTCCGCTGCATATTCGCTGGGCTTTTCGTCAAACTTCTCCGACAATCTGACAGACGGCGGACAGGCTATCCACCTCTCACTCGATGACGGAGAGAGCAGAGCGTGTGTATCAGGCATTGCCGATCACCTCCGCATCTTTGAGCAGTGCCGCATAATTGGCAGGGTCAACATCGGACAGCTTATCCGCACCATATTTGGCAATAAGTGCCTTCACATCAGATGTATAACCGGCTCTTGACTTTTCTGCCAATGCCGCCCTGACTTCATCAAGCGTGACGGGTTTTGGCGTTTCCTGCGGAACTTCCTCCACAGCGGCAGTATCCGTTTTCGATTCTTCGGCCTTAGTTTTTTTCCTGCGTGTGGTTTTCGGCTTTTCTTCGTTATCCGGCTCTTTGCGGTCAATCAAGCTGTACAGTTCATCATAGATGCTGATAAGCGTATTGCCGCAGCTTTTGATTTCATCAAGCAAAGCCGAAATTTCACTCATTGTTCCCATTGTCTTTTCCTCCTTCGCTGATGGTGACCTCGCTGACCGTATCGCCCGGCACCAATACCGTGAGCTTTATAGGCGTACCGAGCAAAAAACGGAGCAGCTTTTCTCTCACAGTGACACGGCGGCAGGCAAGCACACCGCCATTGACTTTCTGTTTCGAGACTTTGATTTTCAGTGTCTGCATATTAAATTTTCCTTTCCGAAAGGCTGTATAGAAATGCCCTTCTATTAAGTAGCTCACGGGAAAGGTAAAAGTATGGGCAATTTTCAAAAATAATTTTAAGTTTGTTTATTCTGTCATATACTTTCTTATTTTTTTGTATATAGTGTGCAATCTACTTTCTATTGATGCTTTCTTAACACCTTCGCTTTTCGCAATGTCGACCTGTTTAATTCCCACAAAAAACACCTTTTTGAGAAGTTCCTGTTGTTTGGGCTCTAATTGCTTTATAGCTCTGTATAATTCTTCAAAGCTCTCACGCTGTATATAATCTGAAAGAATATCCGTACCGTCATCGAAATGCTTATCATCAGGGTCCATGTCTTCAATGTATGAGTGCCTACGTGTTTCGGTCTGATTGTTATTGAAAGTAGGCTTGTTGATTTCCTCGTCAAGAATTTCCTGAACAGTGCGGGGCATGACTTCTTCGCCATCTTCCGCTTCACGCAGTCTTCTTTCGTAGTCAGTCTGAATCATGACAGTACACTCTTCTTCCGGTACATCAAGATAGGTCTTCTCGTTTTTGTCCTCGCAGTAAACATAAATTTTCATTTTCTTGTCCTTTCCGCCTATGACGCAGAAAGGGCAGAGAATAAAAAAAGACGGGGTGCAGTTGGAGCATCCCGACCTTATGACCTGAAAAATGGTATAAGGAAACAAGGCTACTCCATACCGTTTTTTCCGCAATTGCGGTTTTATAGGTATATGTATCCTCTGCCCTTATACGTAATCAGGCATTAAATATTTTGTTTTTGGTTTCTAAATCTTATGGACAAAAACACGCAGATGGTCTGGCAAATGATGTGATTATATGTTATAATCATTAAAGACAGCCCGAATTGTATTTCTTTATCCATCATCTAATATCTTAATGTTAATCGAGTTAATAGCAAGACCCTTTACCCGTTAATTGAGTTAATATTTTTGAAAAGCGAGGGATTTTATGGCAAATACTGACAATCCATATCTTTGCGGAGGTACATTTCTTGCACAGATACTTCGTGCAAGAAAAAGCCCCGAATTGCCCGTATACTATAATAGGAACAAAAAAGAAAGCCTTTCCGAACAGGAAACATTCAGAAGACTTATTTCAATATATCATATAGCAGAATTTTCAAGCTGCTCCAGCTTAAAGACTTACACCAGTCAATTCAAATCCTGCACAAATTCATTAGAGTCGTTCGCATTGTTTTCCGACAGTGATGTAAAGCGAGAATTTGACAGCGATGTCCGCAGTGCCGATTCATCGGCTTTGACGATGATGTCCGATTTCGTGCAGGAATTTATTGATACCGAAAAATATATACAGCTTGTACGCTGTCTGCTTGATATGATTGAAAACGATAGTACTATTGCTCCGAATACACCGCTTTATATCCTTGAAAATACAGAGTCTGTAACAAAAGCTGAAATAAATAATATGCAGGTCTTTATGATAGAGCCTTTTCTTCTCGGTATCTGGCACTACATAATAATGAATCGCTCCGACAGCAACGAAAAAGGGGCATCAACTTATCGGCAGTGGTATCCAAGCCGTGACAAGTATATCGGCACAGTCGGCAGCGGCATCACAAGGGAAATTTATGTTCAGTCTATTTGCAATAGAAATTCGCAACCAAGCAACAAAACAGTCAGTCCAAGTATGTATATTGTCAGATCGGATACTGCGATTCCGCTTAACAGCCAATATTACAACCTTATCGTTACGGGAGAAATAGAATTCGAGAACATACAGCCGATTACAATGCCGATTGATCGTGTTCTGACCGAATATATGGACGAATTGAAATCAGAGTTTCTTCCCTTATCTCCAAGAGTTCAGGAGAGAGTATTAACCTTTCCGACCATTTTTGCCAATGAGAATATGTACTATGGACGTGCAAATGAAAATCAGGTTTTCGGACTTGGATATATTCACAGAATAAAAGTTCGCCATGATGCTGTAAGAATATATCCGCAGATAATCTGCTGTTTGCCGCAGCAGAAATTAAACGAGGCTTGTTTTGAACTGGATATGGGAGGAAATTCCTCTTTTAACGAATTGAACAGGACTCATTGGAGCATTAAGAAAATAGACTTGCTTGCAGAATTGCGTGAATTTGGATTGCAAACGAACGGTCAATCGCCATAAATAAATCCTTCTTTAATTCATGAAATTTTATCACGCTTAATATAATCGAAATCCGTGAAACTTGATGATTGAATAATTTATGAAAATCTCATAAATTCAACTTTTTCAAACAAATCAATATATTGTTCACTAAGTTTTCAATCATTTTAAGTTTCACGGATTCAGTTTTTATAAAAATACTTCAATTGCCACAGGGTTTTTGAATGAGTAAACAATTTATGAACAAAGCCAATTCATAACGATTGTATCAAGATATGAGGAATCCAAAAGGCACTGGAATTGCTTATCAG
>ONIF01000107.1 GCA_900317795.1 uncultured Eubacteriales bacterium
AAATGATTCAGTACTGTATGACCAAATGAACCTGTGCCGCCAGTGATCATCAAAATTTTTCCTGCAAGCGGAATTTTCATTCATCACATAATGATATTTTCCAAAAGGCACGACTTTAATATGATTTGACTTTTTGAGATACTCAAATAAAAACATTCTGTCCTCTGCCATTGACAAAGTTTCATCAAAGCGAATAGCCCCTATTTTCTCACGCAAAAACAGCTTGTCGGCAACAATCGGTAAAATCCTATTTTCTTTCAGAAACTCTTTTATAATATCCTCACCGAAAAAGTCTGATTTTTCCCTGCATATATGCGGAATTTTTTTATGTGCATATTCAGCCGTAAAGCCTCCGCCTGTCAATTCACCGTCAAACTCCTGCAAAAGACTTTCAAAGTAATCACTTTCAATATAGTCGTCTGCGTCAATAAAAGCAATATATTTTCCCTTTGCCGTTTCAATGCCCGTATTTCTTGCATGAGAAACCCCTCTGTGCTTTATATGATACACGCTGAAATTCTCATTTTCAAAAACGGCTTTATTGATAACAGTTCCGCTGTCATCTTCGGAACCGTCATTGATAAAAATAACCTCCATACATTCTCTCACAGTCTGCGACAAAAGAGAATCTATGCAGGCTTTTATGTATCTCTCACTGTTATATACAGGTATTATCACACTTATTTCTTTCATTTCAAAAGCTCCATTGCAAGACGTTCTATATTTCGGGTAAATTCTTCATTATTCGATACAAATACGTTCGGCATATCTTTTATGATGTCATCATAATGCAGAATGCTTGCTTTTATCTCTTCATCGCTTTCGGCAGATATGATATTTTTATACTTTAAAGAAAAATTCCTCACAAAGTCAGCCTGATGGTCATTGATATGCTCACCGAACTTTTTACAGCGTGGAACGACTATCGGAATTTTTCTTCTTTCAAGCACCTCCATAAAACTGGACGGTCCTCCGTGCGTTACCACTATTCTCGCATTCTCCATAAACTTTGTCATATCACTGTAAGGAAAAAATCTGCTGTATTCGCAGAATTTCGGAATATAACGGGAAAAGCCCGTCTGAATGACAAACCCGTCACCCACGATTTTTTCTTCCGCAAGCCTGTCTATGCATTTCACCAGCCTGTCAAACGGCTGTTCATGCGTTCCCACTGTCACAAATATCATAAAGTTCTCCCTTTAAAATATACTCCCCAGATTTTCCGCTTTCGGATAGAATTTCTTCATTTCTTCCCACTGCACAATAAACCTGTCCGTCACGGGATATACAAATTTTCCTGTCAAAGTCGGCTTGTCTATCCTGTCAAACACCTCTATATACATGGTCTTGATGCCGAGAATTTTCCCTACATAGAAAAACGGCACAGCAACGGCTGCTCCCGATGAGATGATAATATCGGGCTTTTCTTTACGAAGAACTTTCCACGCCAGAGCCGTATTGAGAAAAAATGCTTTGATATTCCTGTTGGTCGGGTAACAGCAGGGATATATTTTTTCATTTTCAAGGGTACTTTTGGTATCTTCCTTATCGAACGTCACCCAGAAATGCTCGTGCTTTTTCCAGAAAGTTTCCAGCTTGCTCAAATGGCGGAAATGACCGCCTGATGAACATACAAGGCAAATTTTCATAATTATATCCACCATCTTTTGTGAAATATGCAGATTTTCCTTTGTTTCAACCTCAAAAGGTATAATTTTTATTCTTTCGGGGGCATGGTTGAAAGGGCTTTGCCTTTCAAAAAATATTTTATTAAAGGAGATTTTTTAATGTCAAAAATTATCAAACTCGGAATGGCTTTCGACAGCAGCAATGCACCCAATTTCGGCAGCATTGAAGAAAACCCGAAATATCAGGGCGAATACACCCTTCTTGCAGCGGATATTGCAAAACTCAACAATGCACTTACAAAGACTGCCTGCACACCGTATCTTTCATCGGCTGAGGACTTTGCCGTAACATCAGGCTCAAATGCCGTTGTTGCAGACGAACCTGCCGTATGGCGGTACCATGCCGGAACCGATACATGGTATGAGGTGATCTCCAATGATTGATTGGAATATCATCAAATCGCTTTCTCCACACCCCGCACATATCCAAAAACCACGTATCTTATCAAAGGGAAACCCGCCTCTTGTTTTCCAAAACAATAACGGCTTTTTATCAAATTATAAAATATTCGGAAACACCATAAAAAACAGCAATACATTTACAGATGTGGGAGAATATATCTCCGACACAAACAGCCCTTACTATCAAAAATACTGCATTCCCATTCAGATAAGCGGAATCAATATGCTTGACCTCAACAGCGTGGTCATGAATGCTTATATAAACGCCCAAGGCGAAGAAACACAAAGTATTGCCGGACTTAATCACTCCGACTATATTAGGGTAGAGCCTTTGACGGTATATACACTTGAAATTTACAGTCCGACCAGTCCCAATACGATTGCAATGAATTGGTTCGACTCCGAAAAAAACATCCTCAGTGCAAGAAACACAGTCAACGTTGCTTTCGGTGAACATAAAGTATGGTCTGTACAGTCACCCGAAAACGCTGCTTATTTGATTGTAAACTTTGTCAGCGACAGGCAAAATGAGATCATGCTCTTCAAAGGTTCCGATTCGCACACATTTGAACCTTATCACGAACCATTGTTATATAACATCTATACAGACGTTCCCGTGTCAAAGACACAAAACGAACATGATGTCATTGATTACAGAAATTCAAGGCTGAAAAAAAATATCCGTTCGCTTTCCTTCACGGGCAATGAAAACTGGCAGAAACAACAAAATGATTTTCTGCTGGCGATTTCCGGCAACAAGAATGCAGATATTATATGCTCCCACTATGAAAATGCAGATATAAGCATTGATTCATCTCACTGTCTGCATATCACCTCTTCCGATTTCAACTCGGCAGACGCATTCAAGAACTACCTTTCTTCTCAAAATATAAACGGTACACCTGTTACAATATACTATGCAGCAGATATACCGGAAATATATACTCTTGAACTTCCCAATATCCCAACTCTTGACGGAACAAATATACTTGCTTTCGGCACTTCCGTACAGCCTGACATCGTGCATATAACCTGTCAGATCTGACCGTACATTTTTTTATAATAGTTCTGATATTCGCCCGATATGATCTCTTCCCACCATTCACGGTTCTCAAGATACCATTTTATCGTTTTCTTTATGCCGTCCGTAAACTTCGTTTCGGGAAGCCAGCCCAATTCACTGTGTATCTTTGTCGGATCAATGGCATAACGCATATCATGGCCTTTTCTGTCCGTCACATAGGTGATAAGGCTTTCGGGCTTATTCAGCTCCTTACAGATAAGCTTCACTATATCTATATTTTTCATCTCATTGTGACCGCCTATATTGTACACCTCACCGACTCTGCCCCTGCGTATTATCAAGTCTATTGCCTTGCAGTGATCCTCCACATACAGCCAGTCACGCACATTTATTCCCTCACCGTACACCGGCAAAGGCTTGTCATTCAGTGCATTCGCTATCATAAGCGGTATCAGCTTTTCGGGGAAATGATAAGGTCCGTAGTTATTGGAACATCTGGAAATCGTCACCGGCAGACCGTATGTCCTGTGATACGCCAACACAAGCAGATCGGCTCCTGCTTTTGAACTGCTGTACGGACTGCTTGTATGAATCGGTGTTTCCTCCGTGAAAAACAAATCCGGTCTGTCAAGAGGCAAATCCCCATATACTTCATCTGTCGATACCTGATGATAACGGGTTATGCCGTATTTCCTGCAGGCATCCATCAGAACAGATGTTCCTATGATATTTGTCTGCAAAAATATTTCGGGACTTTCAATCGATCTGTCAACATGGCTTTCCGCTGCAAAATTTACCACTATATTAGGCTTTTCTTCTTCAAACAGCTTTTCCACAGCCTGCCTGTCGCATATATCCGCTTTCACAAATCTGAAATTCGGCTTGTCCATCACGCTTTTCAGCGTAGAAAGATTGCCTGCATACGTCAGCTTGTCAAGGCATATTATCCTGTCATCAGGGTGTCTGTCAAGCATATAAAACACAAAATTGGAACCTATAAAGCCTGCTCCGCCTGTCACTATAATCGTCATAACTTTATCCCCTCAAAATACTATCCGGTTTTCGGCAACCTTTTTCAGATACTCTCCGTAAGGTGATTTCCCGTACAAGTCCGCTGACATCAAAAGTTTATCTTTGTCTATCCACTTTTTGTAGTATGCAATTTCTTCGGGTGCGGATATGACAACTCCCTGCCTGTTCTGTATCGTCTGGACAAAGGAAGCCGCTTCCATAAGGCTGTCCATTGTCCCGGTATCGAGCCATGCAAAGCCTCTGCCCAATATCTGCACTTTCAGGTTCCCGTCCTCAAGGTACATTCTGTTAAGGTCTGTAATTTCAAGCTCTCCCCTTGCGGAGGGCTTGACTTTTTTTGCCATCTCCACAACCCTGTTATCATAAAAATACAGTCCCGTTATGCAGTAATTGCTTTTCGGCTCTTTCGGCTTCTCCTCTACGGAAAGCACATTCTTATCCTTGTCAAATTCCACAATGCCGAATCTTTCGGGGTCTTTCACATAGTATCCGAAAATAGTTGCCTTACCGTTCTGTGCGTCTTTTACGGCATCACTGAGATTTCTTCTGAAATAACCGCCATAGAATATATTGTCGCCCAATATCATGGCACAAGGCTCATCTCCTATAAAATCCTCTCCTATGAGAAAAGCCTGTGCAAGCCCGTCGGGACTGGGCTGGACTTTATACGATAAATTGATACCGAAACTGCTGCCGTCACCCATAAGCTGTTCAAATCTCGGTGTATCCACAGGTGTCGAAATAATGAGAATATCCCTGATACCTGCCAGCATGAGAGTTGAAAGCGGATAATATATCATCGGCTTGTCATAAATCGGCAGAAGCTGTTTTGAAGTTACTTTTGTAAGCGGATACAATCTTGTTCCGCTTCCGCCTGCAAGGATGATTCCTTTCATTATAAAAGACCTGCTTTCTTTTATTTTTTACAGTTTACAATCACTTCACATATTCTGTCAACATTTTCAAGTGACAGGTCCGCATACAACGGCAATGTCAGCACTCTTTGACTGACATACAATGCTGTCGGCGTTTTGCTTGTATCATATTTTCCGCCGAATGCACCAAACGTATTTGTCAGCGGATAAAAATACTTTCTTGCGATTATATCATTTTCCGCAAGTTTTGCAAATACCTCGTTTCTGCCCGCACCGAACACCTTTTCATCTATCATAATCGGAAAATACGCATAATTGGATTTTACATCTTTCTGAACCCTGTTCAGCTTTATCCCTTCGGTATTTTCAAGGTTGCTGATATATCTCTCCACAACTTTCTTTCTATTTTCGATTTCTCCGTCAAGATGTCTGAGATTGCATATCCCCATTGCTGCACAGAATTCATTCATCTTGGCATTTGCCCCGATATAGTCAACATCTTCGGGTGATGTGATCCCGAAATTCTTCAAAGCATACAGCCTTTTGCCGAAATCAGAGTCCCCGAAACATACACAACCGCCCTCTATGCTGTTGAATACCTTTGTCGCATGGAAGCTGAAACACGATACATCTCCGAAACTTCCTATTCCTCTGCCCTTGTATTCTTCACCGAATGTATGTGCAGCGTCATATATGACTTTCAAATTGTATTTATCTGCTATTTCCCGGATTTTCTCCGTATCGCATACATTTCCGTACACATGAACGGGCATAATGGCACTTGTCTTTTCGGTGACAAGGCTTTCTATTTTATCCGTGTCAATCGTATAGTCATCTGCTTTTATATCGCAGAATACAGGTTCAAGACCGTTTCTGACAATCGCATGAGTTGTCGAGGCAAACGTGAACGGTGTTGTAATCACCTCACCCGTCAAACCAAGAGCCTGTAAACTCAATTCTATCGCCATGTGACCGTTTGTAAACAAATCCACATTCTCAACACCCATGTATTCTTTCAGCATGGACTGCAATTTCTGATGTTTCGGTCCCATGTTCGTCAGCCAGTGGCTTTCCCATATATCCTTTATTTCCTCCGTATATTCATCAAATGCGGGCATTGATGAACGTGTCACAAGAATTTTTTCAGCCATTTTCTGCCTCCGTCACTTTTTCCGCCTCTTCATTTTCATCAACAACACTGCCGAACTTATCTTTATATTTCAGCTTGCATGAAACCGCAAATATAATTCCCAGCAATGCCCAGCCGCCTGTTATGATCCATTCTTCTGCCGTCATGGAACAGCTTGAACCGGGTATCAGATAAAGCACTACCATCAGTCCCGACAAAATCACTGCCAATATGCCTATTACACGATAATGCTTTATTTTATACGGGCGTGTCATCTCGGGATATTTCTTTCTTATCACAAGGAATGATACCGCTACCATGCAGTATGCCAGACAGCACGCAAAGCTTGCCGCATCGGAAATCCATACAAGCATTTTTCTGCCGAAAAACGGTGCCACAACCGAAAGCAGTCCTATCAGTACCAGTGAATTGACGGGAGTTTTATATTTTTTATGCAGCTTTGAAAAAGTATGTGGTATCATGTATGCCTCTCCCATAGAGAACATAGCTCTGCTGCCGCCTTTACACCGAGAATGTTGATAACGGTTATCGCAACTGCCGCAACAACTGCAACGATAAGCCATGTAAGGTATATATCAAAGCCTGCGACTGTA
>ONIF01000021.1 GCA_900317795.1 uncultured Eubacteriales bacterium
AGCCTTTTCACATAATGCAGGACATACTCTTGATGTAAATTCGGGAAAGTTATTTGTTAATTTCAGTCTTTCATAAGCCTGTTTCCATGCACCGATACTTACAAGATAATTCCATTCGGGCACAAGATTGTTAAGAGGACACCCCGAAATCATTCCGCCTATCATCATTCCCGACTGACAGAACGGTACTCCGCAGTTCATACAGCGTTCACCCTGCATTTTCTGTTCTTTTTGCGATAAAGGCGTATGAAATTCATTGTAATTCCCGATACGTTCCTTTACAGAACTGCACAACGGCTCTTTTCTCTGATATTCCATAAATCCAAATGGATTTCCCATAAAAATTCCTCTCCTTTAACGTGACTGTATCAGCTCGTAAAAAGCCGATATTTTCGCCTGTTCTTCGTCTAAACCGTTTTGTTTGTGCTGTTTAATGGCTTCTGTAACAATTCTATAATCATGCGGTATGATTTTCTTGAATTTCGGCAGGTATTCCTCAAAGTGTGTCAATATATTTTCGGCTTTGGGCGAACCTGTTGCGGAAACGTGTTCCGAGATGAGATTTCGGAGAGTTTCAATATCCTCCTTTAAAGATACTTCGGAACATTCCACTAACTCTTTATTAAGACGTTTATACAAGTGATGGTGTTCATCAAGAACGTAAGCCACACCGCCCGACATTCCGGCCGCAAAGTTGTTGCCTGTTCTGCCCAAAATAACGGCTGTACCGCCTGTCATATATTCACAGCCATGTTCACCGACACCCTCGACAACTGCCGTTGCACCCGAATTTCTCACGCAGAAACGCTCTCCTGCAATACCGTTGATAAATGCCTTGCCGCTTGTCGCACCGTAAAGGGCAACATTTCCGACAATGATATTTTCTTCTGCCTTGAATTTGGAATGTTCGGGAGGATATACGACTAATTTGCCGCCCGAAAGACCTTTTCCAAAATAATCGTTGCTGTCGCCTTTGAGTTCAAGTGTCAGACCGTTCGGGATAAATGCACCGAAACTCTGACCGCCCGAACCGTTGCAAACTACTTTGTATGTATCATCGGGAAGTGTATTGCCGTATTTCACGGTGATTTCGGAACCGAGAGCCGTTCCAAGTGAACGGTCTGTATTTTTGATGTCTATTTCAATGGTTTTAGGCTCGCCTGTACGGAGTGCCTTATTGAATTTCTTCAAAAGGATTTTTTCATCAACCGTTTCCGACAATTTGAAGTCATAAAGCGATTTTTCGTTATAGTGAATTGCTTCGCCCGAAAAATCGTGATTTAAAATCAATGACAAGTCAACTTTTTGTTCACGGGCATTGAGATTGTCTTTCTTTTTCAGTAAATCCGTTCTTCCGACAAGTTCGTCAACCGTCTTTACACCGAGTTTTGACATATACTCACGGAGTTCATTTGCCACAAAATACATGAAATTAACAACATATTCGGGTTTGCCTGCAAAGCGTTTGCGGAGTTCGGGATTTTGCGTTGCAACACCAAACGGGCAACTGTCCAAATTACATACACGCATCATGGCACAACCCAAAGTTACCAATGGTGCAGTGGCAAAGCCGAATTCCTCTGCACCCAGCATGGCGGCAACTGCTACATCTCTGCCTGTCATCAATTTACCGTCTGTTTCAATAATCACTTTATCACGCAAGCCGTTCAAAATCAAAGTTTGATGAGCTTCAGCCAAACCGAGTTCCCACGGCAAGCCTGCATTATAGATAGAACTTCCGGGAGCTGCACCTGTTCCACCGTCATGTCCCGAAATCAAGATAACTCCTGCACCGGCTTTTGCAACACCTGCCGCAACCGTTCCGACACCTGCTTCCGATACAAGTTTAACGGAAATTCTCGCTTTTTTATTGGCATTTTTCAAGTCATATATGAGTTGTGCCAAATCTTCTATTGAGTAAATATCATGGTGGGGAGGAGGTGAAATGAGTGATACTCCGGGGGTAGAATGTCTTGTTTTTGCTATCCACGGATAGACTTTATTTCCGGGAAGATGACCGCCCTCGCCCGGTTTTGCACCCTGAGCCATTTTAATTTGAAGTTCATCGGCTGAATTGAGATATTCCGAAGTTACACCAAATCTGCCGCTTGCAACCTGCTTTATGGCGGAACATCTGTTCTGTGAAGTGCCTTTTGTCTGCAAGCGTTCGGGACTTTCACCGCCCTCGCCCGAATTGGACTTACCGCCTATTTTATTCATAGCCAATGCAAGTGTTTCATGTGCCTCCTGTGATATAGAACCATAGGACATAGCACCTGTTTTAAATCTCTTTACAATGGAATCGGCACTTTCCACTTCATCAAGCGGAACGGGATTTTCCGCAAAGTTAAAGTCAAGCAGTCCACGGATATTCACGGGTGACATTTCTTCATTGAGCATTGCCGAATATTTTTTATATAATTCATAATCATTGTTTCTTGTGGCAGTCTGTAAAGCGTGTATTGTACACGGATTGTAAAGATGTGTTTCCTTTCCGCTTCTTGCCTTGTGCTGACCGCCCGAAAGCAGTTCGGGAGAAGTTTCAAGTCCCAACGGGTCAAATGCGGCTGTATGCAGGCTGTCAACGGTGTTTTCGATATCTTCGAGAGTAATGCCGCCTATTCTGCTTACAGTGCCCGTAAAATATTCGTCAATCAGTTCTTTGCTTAATCCGATAGCCTCAAAATTCTTTGAACCTTGATAAGATTGCAGAGTTGAAATTCCCATTTTAGAGGCAATTTTTACAATGCCGTGTAAAATAGCGTCATTGTAATCATTAACGGCTGCATAATAGTCTTTATCAAGAAATTCATCATGGATAAGTTCATGTATGGTTTCAATGGCAAGATACGGGTTTATCGCACTTGCACCGTAGGCTAAAAGCGTTGCAAAATGGTGAACGGCTCTCGGCTCACCGCTTTCAAGCACGATGGAAAGAGAAGTTCTTCTCTTTGTTGCAACAAGATATTGATGTAAAGCCGATACAGCGAGTAATGACGGTATGGCAAGGCGGTTTTCATCAACTCCCCTGTCGGAAAGTATGAGTATATTTGCACCGTTGTTGTAAGCCTTGTCAGCCTCTATGAAAAGTCTTTTTATCGCCTTTGAAAGCTTTGTATTTTTATAATAAAGAATCGGGATAACGGCTGTTTTAAAGCCCGATATATTCATTTTTTTCAATTTCAGCATACCTGTTGAAGTGAGAATAGGATTAACTACTTTGATAACCTTGCAGTTGTCGGGCTTTTCTTCCAAGATATTGCCGTCTTCACCGATATAAATTGTGGTGGAAGTGACGATTTCTTCACGGATAGCGTCAATAGGCGGATTGGTGACTTGTGCAAAAATCTGCTTGAAGTAGTCAAAAAGCGGTACAGGCTGCTTTGAAAGTACAGCTAACGGCTTATCACTTCCCATAGCAGCAATAGGCTCTTTACCGTCTTTTGCCATTGGTAAAATTGTATTCATAACATCTTCGTATGTATAGCCGAATGCCTTTTGAAGTTTGCGTTTTTCTGCTCTGGGGTGTTCCTCAACCTTTGCATTTGGTACTTTCAGATATTTCAGCCTTATCAAGTTAGCGTCAAGCCATTCTCCGTAAGGCTGTCTTGAAGCGTAATATTCTTTTATTTCGTCATCATCAATCAATCTGCCCTGAACGGTATCGACTAAAAGCATTTTGCCGGGGTGAAGTCTTTCTTTGCAGACAATTTTTTCAGCCGGTACGGGCAAAGCACCCACTTCAGATGATAAAATCAAGTTGTCATCATCGGTTATATAATAGCGTGACGGTCTTAAACCGTTTCTGTCAAGGACTGCACCCATAATGTCACCGTCAGAAAATAAGATAGACGCAGGACCGTCCCAAGGCTCCATCATGGTTGCATAGGAATGGTTATCATAACTGCTAAAGGCAAATCCATTCCGCTCATGACAAGAAATTCAAGCGTATTGTCAAGCCTTGCAGAGTCGCTTCCCTCGGGATTTACCACAGGGATAACTTTATCCATTTCACCCATGAGATATTCCGAAGTCATGGTTTCCTCACGGGCAAGCATTTTATCAGCATTTCCACGGATAGTATTGATTTCACCGTTGTGGACAATCATTCTGTTTGGGTGAGCTTTCTGCCAACTCGGAAAAGTATTGGTTGAAAATCTTGAGTGTACGATGGCAATAGCCGATTCATAGTCATTATCCTGCAAATCAAGGAAAAATCTCCTTAAATCGCCCACAAGGAACATTCCTTTATAAACGATAGTACGGCTTGAAAGCGATACAACATAAGTATCTTCATTACTCTGTTCAAAAAATCTCCTTGCCACATAAAGCTTTCTGTCAAAGTCAAGACCTTTCTTGACACCCTCGGGGCGACTGATAAAACATTGCTGTATATTCGGCATACATTCACGGGCTTTTGTGCCCAATACATCGGGCTGTGATGGCACTTCTCTCCAACCAAGAACATCAAGCCCCTCTTTTTCTGCAATTATCTCAAACATTTTTTTAGCTTGATTTCTTCTCAGTTCATTCTGAGGAAAGAAAAACATACCTACTGCATAATCTCTTTCAGAGCCAAGCTGAATGGAAATTTCATCTGTCACTCTCTTAAAGAATTTATGTGAAATCTGAAGAAGTATTCCCACACCGTCGCCTGTTTTTCCCTCGGCATCTTTGCCTGCACGGTGTTCAAGGGTTTCAACTATCGTCAGAGCATCTTCAACTGTTTTGTGTGATTTAATGCCTTTGATATTGACAACTGCACCTATTCCGCAGTTATCATGCTCAAATGATTTATCATACAAATTTACGGGGTTCATAAAATATCTTCCTCTCATTTTTGGGATTACATGGCTTATTATAAAGCCGTCATGCAAGTTTGTCAAGCCTAAATTGCATTTTTGTTAAAAAATTATTCATATTCGGGTTAAATATTAGCTTTAAAAGAATTATTTTCAAATAATTTGCAGGATTTTTAAAAAAAAATGCAAAAGGGTATTGACAAATGAAATTGAATGGCGTATAATGCAACCATTGAAACAACAAAGGCGTTGTAAGCAATGATGCTTGCAATGCCTTTATGTTTTTTTAAGAAAAAATAGGAGTGAATTGATTATGGCAAATGTACCCGAAATGTTCGGCAGTATGGTTTTCAATGAAAGAAAAATGCAGGAAAGACTTCCCACCGCCACTTATAAGGCTCTGAAAAAGACCGTTAAAAACGGTGAACCGTTGGATATCAGCGTAGCAAACGCAGTAGCCAACGCCATGAAAGAATGGGCAGTTGAAATGGGCTGTACGCATTATACACATTGGTTTCAGCCTATGACAGGCATTACCGCTGAAAAGCATGACAGTTTCATTTATCCCGTTGACGACGGTCAGATTATTATGGAATTTTCGGGCAAAGAGCTGATTAAAGGCGAGCCTGATGCATCAAGTTTCCCCTCGGGCGGTATCCGTGCAACTTTCGAAGCAAGAGGATATACCACATGGGACCCGACTTCGCCTGCATTTATCCGTGATAAAACTTTATATATTCCGACAGCTTTTTGTTCCTACACAGGCGAAATCCTTGATAAAAAAACACCTCTGCTCCGTTCTATGGAGAGATTGAGCAGTGTTGCCGTAAAAGTTCTTCATCTTCTCGGCAAAACAGACGTTACAAGAGTAACTACAACAGTAGGTCCCGAACAGGAATATTTTCTCATAGATAAAAAAATATATGACAAACGCCCCGACTTGATTTTCACAGGCAGAACGCTTTTCGGAGCACCTGCACCAAAAGGACAGGAATTGGAGGATCATTATTTCGGTTCTATCAAGACAAGGGTTGCGGCATTTATGAATGACCTTGACGAAGAATTGTGGAAACTCGGCATTTTTGCAAAGACAAAACACAATGAAGTTGCACCCTCACAACATGAGCTTGCACCTATCTTTGAAACTTCCAATATTGCCACAGACCACAATGAACTGACTATGGAAGTGATGAAAAAGACGGCTGAAAAACATGGTTTGGTATGTCTTTTGCATGAAAAGCCCTTTGCAGGCGTGAACGGCTCGGGCAAGCACAATAACTGGTCTATCTCTACCAACACGGGCGAAAATCTGCTTGACCCCGGCAAAAATCCCGAAAACAATCTTCAATTTCAATTATTCCTTGCAGCTGTCGTAAAGGCTGTACATGAATATCAGGATTTGTTGAGATTAACAGTAGCCTCGGCAGGAAATGACCATAGACTTGGTGCAAACGAAGCACCGCCCGCAATTATTTCCATGTATCTCGGTGACGATTTGGGTGCTATGGTGGATTCCATCATCAACGGCAGTGAATACAAATCCGCACTTAAAAAAGAAATGCTGACAGGTGTTGACGTTCTGCCCGACTTCAAGAAAGACACTTCCGACAGAAACAGAACTTCACCCTTTGCATTCACGGGAAATAAATTTGAATTCAGAGCATTGGGCTCATCTCTTAATATCGGCTGTCCGAATTATATGCTTAATACAATGGTTGCCGAAGAACTTTCACAATTCTATGATGAGTTAGTCAATGCAGATGACCTTGAAACTGCTCTGAAAGAACTCGTTAAAAAGACTTTGACAGAACATCAGAATATCATTTTCAATGGTGACAACTATTCTGACGAGTGGGTGAAAGAGGCTGAAAAAAGAGGTCTTTGCAATTACCGTTCACTTCCCGAAGCCATGGAACACTATATCGACAGGAAAAATATAGATTTGTTCGTGAAAAACGGCATTTTGAACGAACCCGAAATTTTGGCAAGATATGAAATAGAGCTGGAACAGTATGCAAAACAGATCCGCATAGAGGCTCTCACAATGGTTGAAATGGCTGAAAAAAATATGCTTCCGTCTGTTATCTCATTCGTAAAAGAATTGGCAGACACGGCTATTGCCAAAAAATCGCTTTCACCGTCATTTTCCGTTTATCCCGAAACTACCCTTATCGAAACGCTTTCAGCAGAGTGTGAGGCTTTTGCAAAGAAAACGGAGGAATTGAAAAGAGCTGTCGAAAACGCTGTTAATTATCATTCAGACAGCCTTACACTTGCAAAATACTATCGTAATACTGTATTTACGCTTATGAACGAACTCAGAGAAATAGGCGACTCTATGGAAAGAAAGACTTCTGCAAAATACTGGCCCTATCCGTCATACGGTGAGATTTTGTTTGGAGTTTGATATTCATTAGAGTGGAGTGTTGAGAGTGGGGAGTGGAGTTGGAATACCGCTCTCCGCAGATAAAAGGAATAAAAAGAAAAAAGGTGACAATTTATGGATACCGTTATGATAAACACGGCTGTTGAGGAGGCTGTTAAACAAGCCAACGCTTTTACCATAAGTATATGGTTTCTGATAGGTGCGGCTCTTGTATTCTTCATGCAGTGCGGTTTTGCAATGGTGGAAACAGGATTTACAAGGGCAAAGAATGCCGGCAACATCATTATGAAAAATCTCATGGATTTCTGTATAGGAACTATCATGTTTATCTTTTTGGGATTTGGTCTGATGATGTCGGAAGATTACCTTTTTGGAGTTATCGGTGTACCGAACTTGGATATTTTCACAGATTTTAATAATTTTCCTTGGTCAAGCTTTGTATTCAATTTGATATTCTGTGCAACGGCTGCCACTATCGTTTCGGGAGCAATGGCTGAAAGGACAAAATTTATTTCATATTGCATTTATAGCGGACTTATCAGCCTTGTAGTATATCCCATTGAAGCCGGCTGGGTGTGGAACAGTCAGGGCTGGCTGGCACAACTTGGATTTGTGGATTTTGCAGGTTCTGCCTGTATCCATACCGTAGGCGGCATATCTGCTCTTATCGGTGCAGCAATGGTCGGTCCACGTATCGGCAAATATTCAAAAGACGGAAAGCCCCGTGCTATTCCCGGTCATAGTTTAACGCTTGGTGCATTGGGTGTATTCATTCTCTGGTTTGGCTGGTATGGCTTTAACGGTGCGGCTGCCACAGATGTTACACAGCTTGCACAGATATTCGCCACAACAACAGTTGCCCCTGCTGCCGCAACTTGTGCAACAATGGTATATACATGGATAAAGAACGGAAAACCCGATGTTTCCATGTCGCTCAACGGCTCACTTGCAGGACTTGTGGCTATTACGGCAGGCTGTCACACAGTTGATATTCTGGGTGCTTTGCTGATAGGCATAGTGGCAGGCATACTGGTTGTCATAGCCGTTGAAGTGGTGGACAGCAAATTGAAAGTAGATGACCCTGTCGGAGCGGTTGCCGTTCATATGTGTAATGGCATTTGGGGCACTATCGCAGTAGGTATTTTCTCAAAAGATAAAGCAACTCTCGGTTTACTCTATGGCGGAGGATTTACACAGCTTGGCAAACAGCTTTTAGGCATACTCTGTATCGGTGTATATACAGCGATTTTCATGACGATAATTTTCTTTGTGATAAAAAAGACAATAGGACTTCGTGCATCAAAAGATGAAGAAGTCAAAGGGCTTGACCTCACGGAACACGGTCTTTCAAGCTCTTAT
Organism: uncultured Eubacteriales bacterium; assembly: GCA_900317795.1. Taxonomy (GTDB): domain Bacteria; phylum Bacillota; class Clostridia; order Oscillospirales; family Acutalibacteraceae; genus UBA1213. The sequence continues at coordinate 8,548 of ONIF01000021.1, forward strand.
GCAGACTTCATGCCTGTACCGCAGGTGTTGACGGGAAAATCAGATGAAAAAGGCTCTGTACCGCCCGAAAAGGCTGTTGAAGTCAATCTTCTCACACCTGTTGAGAAATCTGCCGATAAAGACAGACCGAAATTGACAAATATCAGTATCGTGACAAAGCAGAGCAAATTCACCGAACTGAATACAGCTTTGACAGAAATCGGCATTACGGGTATGACTGTTACGCAGGTACTCGGCTGTGGCACTCAGAAAGGCAATACGGAATATTACAGAGGCGTTGCAGTTGAAATGAATCTTCTGCCGAAAATAAGAATAGATATAGTAGTCAGCAGGATACCTGTAAAAACGGTAGTTGACACGGCTGTAAAGGCACTTTATACAGGACATATCGGTGACGGCAAAATATTCATCTATGATGTGGAAGACGTTGTGAAAATCAGAACAGGTGAAACAGGTTTTGACGCTTTGCAGGACCATGATTGAAAAAGTTTATGATGACATCGTGACAGGGGATTACAGCGATGTCATTCATGATATAAAAAAGCAGTATCTGAAAGTCACTCCTCAGATACTGCTTTTTTTATTTTGTTTAAAAAGGGTGCAAATATACTTTTAATCGGTACTGCAAACCAAGTTAATTGATATATTCTATATAATACTTTAACTTCACTCTTATAAACCTATACAACGCAAACACGAACACTCCAAAGCCTGCGAAAATAAATATCATAACACCCTGACCGCCTGTATTCGGGAGAAGATTGGATTTGATACTGTTTGTGATGCTTATCAAAAATTCCGTATCCGATATATTATAGCTTATACTTGTGATATATCCGTCAACAGAAATTTCCTCTATGCGATAGGAATAATATATTTTGCTTTTTTTATCCGTTTCATCATTTTTGGGTAACGATTCAGATGCAGCAGGCAGATTTAATGCAATATATTCCCAGATATTGTTGTCACCTGTGTTTTTTGAAATTTCAATAAATCCGTCACTGTTCACACCGTCAAGCTTACGATATATCATCTTTGTGGAATTGCCGTCACTGTCAAGAATTTCCTGCGTTCTGCTTTCATCGGAGTAGTTATACTGCCATATACGGACTTTTATGCTTTCGGGGCGTTTTTTATTGAAATCATTATCATCGTCCCATGTTTTCCTCACAATTAGGTTTTTGTATTCAACCACCCTCTCGCAAGGGTCGGCATATTCATCGGGCTCGGACACTTCCCCTTCACCGTTTCTCAATGTCGGTGTATCAAGCATTAAAACAGCTTTTGCACTGCTTTCATATACATTGATGGGTGTAGTGGTACCGCCTGATGTTGATGTTGTTGACCTTACCGCACCCTGCCAATCTGAAAAATCGTCAATCGTTGCCCTGTGCATCACATCATAACGATTATAGGTTGTGCCTGTTTCCGTATCCGACACTCGGGGAGCACCTATTACCGTACCGGAAGAGGTAAGAACATAAGCATAATCCGGCTCGGCATTTCTGTACACGGAATATGTATCATTAAGTTCCCTTTCTGCAATGGTATGACCGTAAGCCGAACTCAAAGACGAAAAACCTGTAAAATGTCCTGTTTTATTTGCATATCCTTTCACAACGTCACAGTATATCATACTGTCATCCCACAGAAACCCTTCATTGTTGTAACCGATAAATCCGCCTGCATAGCCGTTTGTATTTGAACCGTCGGCAGATTCATTGGTTGCCTCTCCGCCATATACATCATAGCCGATTGCAATTCCCTTTACGGTGCTGTTTTTTATATATGCCGCATTGCCTTTGAGAAGATGTATCTCTACATTTGTATTATCATTGTTTTCTACATTGTCGGGATTGATAATAGGATCATTGGGATTATTCGAATCATAATGGCATGGCAGTGAGATTGTTGAATCACCCAATGTTATAATTGCCGTATCCTCTGCATTCGGATCATTCGGATCGGCTCTTACCAGTCCCACACTGATTGGCAAACCAAGTAATGTCAGTCCAATTACTCCACCATCTAAAAGCCTAAGTGAAAGGACATTCGGGAATCCCGGCAACTTAATAGCTCCCGGAGAGAGGTTTTGAAGCTGGTCAAGATAAAGTACTTTCAAAAGGGGGTTCACTACCGCCCCCAGCAAAAAATTCACAAGAAATGATTGTGCCTGCACATTGATAAGATAACTCATTTCTGTTTTACCGACAAAACCGCCTGCAATTTCCTCACTGTACACCTGCTGAAGTTTCGTGACATGACAATTTTTTGTAGTCGCCATATCAATCTCACCGTCTAAGAGTCTTGTACCCGAAAGATCGCCAAAGCCCACAAAACCACCGCTTATGGGCTGACCGCCGCCGCTCGAAAGTACGACCATACCGTTGGCAATGCCCTCAACGGTGCAATTTTCCGCACGGGAGCCGGATACATTTATTACATCTGCCGATAACGATAACAAATCTGCCAGTGACGCTCCGCTTACATCTACCGCACCGCCTTTTCCCATGTGTCCGATAAAACCGCCCGTATAATTCAAGCCTGTTACGGTATTGACCTGCTTTACATTGGAATTTTCAACTCTGCCGTTCATTATACAGCCACCGAAACCGCCTGCACAGCCTGCATATCTGCTTGCATCAAACAAGCCGAATGTATCTTCCCGATGTGCCCTAACAATGATTCCTTCATAAAAGCCGTCTATGCCGTCAATTTTCTCGGAAGTGCCCTCGACCTCCGCATGATAGATATATGTTTTGAATGCGTCCAATACCTTGGTTTCCTGCAGACTGAGCAGTCCGCCCAATACATTTGCCTGTTCTTTTCCGGAGTTTGCAACTGCCGCAGCACTTCCCACATCTGCAAGACCGAAAAATCCGCCTGCATATAAACCACCGTCAACTTCCCTTAAATCTTTGACTTCTATTTTGCTTGCTCCGTTTTTGTCACCGATAGCGGCAGCTTCCAGAGAGCCTGCAAAACCGCCTGCATATTTGGGATAATCGGAAACACTCAATCCCTTGACGGAATAGCCGTATTTTGTGTCATAAGCGGAAACTTTTGCTTTTCTTATCGTTGTAACAGTCGCCTGCACGGCACTCACCAAATCGTCCGGTGACTTTATGAGAGCGTTTAAGACACTCTGCAAGGAACCGGTTGACGCATTTGTGTTGACATCTGCCACAGATGCGGCTGTTGCCAGTCCCGCATAACCGCCTACGGCATTGACACCCTGAACAATTCTCAAATTCATCACATTACAGCCTGTGGGGGTATTGTCATCAATATTTTCATCTCCCCAAATCTGTGCACCGTAGGCACTGCCGACATAGCCGCCTGCATTTCCGCACCTGTAAATAATATTGTTTTTGTTGTCGTCATTATTGTATGCGTCGCCTGCCGACTGAACTGCCATACCCGACTGCCAGCCTTTCACAGACGAACTTTCAATTTTCGGCACGAATGTCTGTAACAATCCGTTGCCCAGAATCTGACCTAAATCCAGCTCCAAGCCAGGTACACTCAGCTGACCTAAATCAGCCGCACCGCCTGTCTGCATTTTTCCCGCAAAACCGCCTGCATTTCTCATGCCCCAGACAAATCTTACATCATAGCCCTGTCCGTTTTCAATCACTCCGCTTAACATATAGCCGACATAGCCGCCTGCATTTCCGCCCTCCGTAATAATCATCTGTTCATGCATAAACCGACCTGCCACTACATTGTAACCGTAAATATATTTTAACAGTTTGCTGTCAAGTTCAGCCGGTGTTTTAGCCTTTCCCTCTCTCAAAAGTTCTATGCCGTGCTGACCGTACTTACCCACATAGTCTATCCACATATTCCATGTATCGACATCAAGATTGGAAAGAGGTCCGTAAACTGCCGTATTCCTTTCTGTGGGATATACTGTGCTGAACAAGGTCAAGAGGTTATTGACCTGCAATAATCCTCCAAGCAGACTTATTCCGCCTGTTTCATCAGTATCGGCTGTTTCCATAAAGCCTGTATAACCGCCTGCATATTCATAGCCATATACGGAACGTATCCTGTCGGCACGGCATTCACTCTGAATGCCTATATAATTGCCTACCGTGTGCTTGCCTGTAACAGCATTTGTACCGTCATTTTCTTCTTTCCATGTATGATTGTCAAATCCCCAAATATTGCCGCCCTTGTTGTGACCGCAGTAACCGCCTGCCATACCTCTTTGTACAGCTCTGTCTGATGGTGCATGAGCACGCACTGCTCCTCCGCAAGGCACACACGTTGTTGTACTGTTTCTTATGGTAGGCACAAAACTCTGTAAAAGTGAACCCAATCCGCTGATGTCAGCCAATCCGCCCGGCAAACTGGCACTGCCAAGAACTTCCGCAGCACTGCCCGGTTTCATTTCACCGACATAGCCGCCTGCCGCAATCATGCTTATGATATAGTCAAAGTTTCTTGAATGTGAATCCTGAATATGACCGCCCGAAATCTGCCCTGCAAATCCGCCTGCCATTCCGACGGTAGTGGTTAACGGATTTTCTGTATCAAGCACTCCACTACACAAAACCGAAAATCCGCCTGCACCGCCTATGACATCGGAGTGTTCTACCGTAGAAACAACTACATTCAGAGCCGATAAAAGATTACCGATGTTAATGCCTAATGCCCCCAATCCGTCACCGACACTTGCCGAACTGCCTATATTCATATTGCCGACATAACCGCCTGCATATCTGCCGCCTGTTACGGCATATTTGCTTTGACTGCTGTCAAAATATGTCGGTGCAGATATGCTTTCAAGGTTCTCTTTTGGAGGCTCTCCTTTGGCAGGCGGTGTCACTGTGGTATGTTTGAGTTTATTGACATCGGAATAGGATATTTGTGCACCGCTCATAAAACCTGCATAACCGCCTGCACTGCCCGAAAAATTGTCATCGCCCTCTGCCCTTGTATCGAAAGCCGTCACCGTAAAACCATTTTCGGAATACACGCCTGCATATTTCACGATGGGAACATACGCCTCAAAAATATTGACCAAATCTTTTAAATTGATACTGCCGTTAAGCACTGACAGACCGCCGCCCGCCTTTGAGAATGTCCCCGAAACAACCCTGCCGCCAAAACCGCCGCCGTAAGAATAGCCAAAAACACGGTCGATATTGTAAACCGCATAACCCTTATGCTTCTCCGACGGAGTGAATGAATTGTTATCTTCGGTGACAGCCAAATCAGTAATGTCATTATTTTTCTTCACCTGTTCAAAGTTGTTGACAAAGCCGCTTTGCAAATCTGCCACAAATCCGCCTGCATAGTCTGCCGTTACATAACCTCTGTCAACATATCTTACCGTGCAGTTTTTGTAATCGGGTACAAGATAGCTAACCGCACTTACCAGATTTTTAATATCAATTTTTAGGGGGTTGTGATTTTCATCTTCGCCAAGATTTCCCCCCTCTGCGACATCTGCAAAACCGCCGCATTCCGACGTACCGATAAATCCCCCCGCATAACCTTTTTCGTTGTCTGCAAGCACACAATAAAGCTCATGTACATGGGAATTTTCAATTTTTGTGCTGTTGCTTCGGGCAACAAATCCTGCCGCAGTATAGTCATATATATCAGTCGGGGCGGTGTCGTGAGTTGACTGCACGATAAATCCGCTTTCTATGCCGTAAACATTGCAGTTTGTTATCTTAACTTCCAAAGCCTGTCCGAGTGAGAGCAAAGAACTGACATTAACCAATTTGTCAAGTCCGAGCAAATGCAAACTCAATCCGCCCGAACCTGCCAAATCTCCCGGACCGGAACACCCCGTAAAGCCTGCCGCCATGTTGTCGGCACGTACAAAATACAGTTTATTCAAAGTCACGTTGTCAATAGTGCCGCCTACTGTTTTGCCGAAGCCGCCGCCTGCACAATTCTTGACTGCCGAAACAAAATAACCTTTTTGAATGTTTTCCTCATCTATCTTATAACTTTCTATACCGTCAACTGTTACGTTGCTGACATCAAATCCGATAAAACCTGCCACACCAAGTGTATCGTTAAGCAAGCCTGCCACACTTGCCGTTTCCACCGAACCTGCAATACCGCCTGCATAGCTGTCACTTGCATTGACATACACTAAATTTTTTACATAGTTGTCCCTGACTTCACTTTCTTCGGGAGAAGGGAATTTATCATATTTCCAGAATGCAAGATTTTGTAAATTTTCATCAGAGGATTCCGTAATATAAACACCGTCACCTTTGCCGAGAATACCACCCACATAATTTTTACCCGAAACCATAATGCTGCCGCAGTCCATCTCTACACCCATTATGGCAGACGGCTCCGCACCCGACAATGATAAAAGAGCCGATTTTCCGTCACCTGCAAGATTGCTGACAATGCTGCCTACCGTACTCAAAAGGCTCGGGTTATTCTGATAATTATCTATGAGAAACCAGCCCAATGACGCTTCACCGCAAAATCCTCCGACATAATCACCCGAGCCTATCACTCTGATATAATTTTCCTCCTGTCCGTCTATCGAGCAGTTCACAGCGTAACTGCTGCACAATGCCCCTGTAAATCCGCCCAGATTTTCCGTACCATTCACAGTTACCGTTGAATCTTTTATTTCACAGTCTTTGAGGACACTTTTCGGAATCATATCATTCCCGGTCAACCTCGACAATAAAGTGCCTAAAGTTCCAAAGTCTATTCCCACATCGCTCAATAATGAACGAATCGCCTCGTCCATTGCAATGCCGGAAAAACCTCCGCCGAACTTTTCAGCCTGCACAATATAACTGCTGTTTTTGACTTCGCAGTTTTCAATAATCGTACCTGTCTGCTGACCGATAAATCCACCGTTGAAACTTGTGTTAGTCTGTCCGATACCGCCTGCAAGTCCGTCAACTTCGCAGTTTCTGATGACGGGATTGTCATATCCTATCGGTATAATTTTTCCGACAGGGAGGGCGTTGTCAAGCAATATCGTCACCAAATCTCCCAGACCTACACCCGGTATAATATTCAAAACATCTGCAAGCAAATTCACCAAGCTGCCAAGCACCCCCGACAACGGATCATATTTTTCTTCACCGTCACTGTATCCGATAAAACCGCCTGTTCTGTCATTCACGCTTGTAACACTGACCGAGCCTGTAACCGCACAATTTTTAATTTCGGCTTTGCCTTTCACTCTGCCTGCAAATGCACCTGTTGCGAGATTGGAACGGTCATTCAATTTTGCATCGAGCAAGTCCGACAATGCCTGTGACAAATTAAAATGTACACCTGTAAGAGGATATAACAGAGTATCAACAGCTAATCCCACTCCGCCACCTACAAGACTTGTCAATCCGCTTATAAGAGTTTCGGGAGCTGTAATCTGTGTAGCGGAATTGTTTACGGACACTTCATTCAATTCGATATTTTTAACACTCACGGTTTCGGGACCACCGTCTTTGGGAGTGAGCGTGGCAAAAAATCCCACACCGCAATAATCATCTATATTGATTGGTGCAGTTTGATTGATACTGATATGAGATATAACAGGGCGATTATCCGTATTGATTTCCGTACCGTTCCAGAGCGTTTCACCCGATTGTACAGCTTTTGCACCCGTCATTGTACCGTGAAACATTTTCGGTGTCCAAAGTCTGTATTCTAAGTCTATATCTCTGAATACAATGTAATTTGCCTTGTTGGTATATTTTTCACCCGTTTTCCAGCTTGCTTCTGTCAAACTGTTCTTGTTATTTGTAACATTAGTGGCATTTGTATATACATTTCCCGTTTCCGGATCCGCACCGGCATAATACCTGTTTCCTGCCGTATCGTTTATCTGATGAAAACCGTAAGTTCCGTATCCGTTTTGGTCTGATAAAAGGTCGGCATCGCCACCGTACAGTATAATTGGGTTGCCGTTGCTGTCGGTATCTACCACATATCGCACACCATCACGCTTCATTTGATATACAGGTGTAAAAACATCTTGGTCTGTACCTATCGCACGGAGCTGATCTTCATTTCCGATAAGTATATATGTTTCACCGTCTATTTCTTTAATAACCTGTCCCTGAAAATCACGCCCGTCAAAATCGGCTGTGGAACGGATATTTCTCAACGCAGGGGCTTTTTTTATCACACTCACCGAATTTTTGACTGCCGAACTGAAATATTCCGACAATACATAGTTATGACTGCTGCTGTATGTAAGATAGGGCTTATTCTCTCCGTTGGGGAAAATCAGCTTGCCCGTGCCGAAAGTATCGGATTTTGCGTCACCGTCAAGAATGGGTTGGCTGTCGGCATTTTCCATCGCCATTACTTCCGGTTGATACGCATTGTAAATATACACGGTATCGCTCTCACTGTCGTACAAAGGCATTTCTTTGGCTTGCCCGTTGGAGATACTTCCCGAAAAATCATTTGGCAGCTGCCAAGCTGTATGTTTGGGAAGTGCAATATCATGTGCAAAGCGATACTTTGAACTTGGTCTGTACAATACAATATCACCGTCATCATTCAGTACAGGTGTACCTTTTCCGA
>ONIF01000202.1 GCA_900317795.1 uncultured Eubacteriales bacterium
GACATCATGAAGATAGATGCAAAGTACAGAAGCAAAGTCCTTGCAATATTTGACCAGATACCGGGACTGCTGTCACAACATGAGAAAAGAGTAGTTTTTAGTAATGTTTCCGAAGGCAGTACATCAGATCAGTATGAAGACACTTTCTTCTGGCTTTCGGATTCAATGATATCGAATGAGTGTTTTCTATGCAATGATCCAAATGTCGGATTGTCAATCAACGAAAACAGAGCTTATGTTAAATGCTATCTTGGTGATACCGGTCTGCTTGTCAGCCATGCCTTTGATGAAAACGAGCTTCTTGAAGATGAGGTCTATAAGCAGATACTCAGCGACAAGCTGAATATGAACGAGGGTATGCTTTACGAAAACGCTATTGCTCAGATGCTCACAGCCAACGGTCACAAGCTGTATTTCTACACACATTATAACACCGAAAAGCATCGCAACGATATAGAGATAGATTTCCTGATCTCCAACAACAGCAAGCTGAAATACAAAATGTATCCTATCGAGGTCAAATCGGGAAAAAAGTATTCTATCGAATCACTGAAACGCTTCAAAGAAAAATACAAGTCAAGGATAGGAGAATGCTATGTCATCCACCCTCGGAACCTGAGTTTCAAGGAAGATATCCTCTGCATACCGCCGTATATGACTATTTGTTTGTGAAAAAATCCGCCCGGACAATAACCCGAGCGGATTTCTTCATTCCCCTATATGTAACCTCTGCAATCTCCTTGATTGCCATGGTAAAGCCGTTTTCTTCTCATGTTTGTCGAACTTATCAAAAAGGAGTGAAATTCTATGTCAGAAAAAATTTTTGAATCTTCATTGTCAATGGAAGAAATTGAAAATAATTTCAAGGATATAAATTTTTTTGACGGAGTGATGGAAGGACTTGAAGAAGCCCTTGCCTATGAAAAAGGCACTGCAAAGCCTAAAACTGTTGCAAGAAAGCGTTCACTTCCCGACGTGAATGTATCACAAATCAGAAACGCATTGTCTATGACTCAAAAAGCCTTTGCCAATGTTCTTGGTGTATCTTGCCGAACAGTCGAAGCATGGGAATCCAGCAGGAGTAATCCGACACCAACAGCAAAAAAAATTAATGTTTTTAATCAGCCAAGACCATTCGCTGATTCAGAAATTATAAACAAATAGAATTACTGAACAGGGCTATGTTACCGAAAATATGTGAATCGGTAATATAGCCTTTATTTTTACATGACGTATTCCTCGTATCAATACCAAATTTTTGGGGCTAATTTTGTTTAATTTTATTCACATTATCTCCAAAAATTTTGTCACTTTTTTTGCGACTACAATATCAAAATAAGGGGGTATCCTACCGCAGAGAAAATCAAGTTTTTTGACCAATTTCATTCATATTTCACCATGAATATCACCACTTTTTTTGTGACTAAAATATCAAGATAAGGGGGTGACGCACCGCTAAAAAATTTTTCAGACCGCTTGCAGAGCGGTCTTTCTGGGGGTAAAAATTCCTAAAGGGACAAAAAACGCAAAAAATGACAATCACAATTTGTGAATTACGATGTTCAAATAATGTGATTTATTTTTCCTAAAAACGCAAAGCTGCACTACTCAAAAAAGCTGTTTTTAGGGTATTGGTGACAAAAATACACATTAGTGAAAATACAACACAAATTCTCCCAAAATCGCCACATTGACCCACTTTTTAAAAATGATTTTTTTGAGTTTTATACTCCCCAAAAACATGGTAAAAACTGGTAATCAAAGGGGTGTCCCACCGCTGCCGAGGGGGTAGCCCACCGCTGCCGAGGGGGTAGCCCACCGCTAAAAAAATTTTTAGCCCGCTTGTAGAGCGGACTTTTCGGGTGTCCTGCGGCCTAAAATTATTAAAATTATTAACACCCCGCAAAAAGCGATCTCACTTTTTGCAGTATGGTATAATATAACCAGACACATTGGTGGTGTCTGGTTATATTATCAAACCCTTGAAAAAAAAAATCAGACCCTTAAAAAAAGAAAAACCCGACACTTCATTTTTCCAGGGAGCTTTATGAAGAGAAGAGTTAAAAAATACCAAATGTGTCTCAAAAGCCCCAAAGCCAATAAAGGCATCTTATTTTTCCAGGCTGACTGTCAAGTGACAGCTTCCTAAACCAACAACGGCAAAATCAAGCCGTAAAATGTCGAGATGACATATCCGAGACAAGTGTCCGGACAAAAAGTTTATTCTTTCAAGGGTGTCTGTCAGGTCACAGCACCCGTACACACCAAATCTCAACAGCGTTGTACAACGCCACAGAAACCTCTGTACGCAATTTATTTTCAAGGGGTATAAAAATACGTTTTAGCCCTCACATAGCTCTACAGAGTCCTCAGAACGCTTGTACAGCGATTTTGGAGGTCAATATGGAATTTGTCCAAGCAAAAAATCAAATCAAGCAAAAATTCATGGAATACGTCAGCGAACACCTGACTCCTTCCAAAAGCAAAAATCAGTACATCTGCCCGTTCTGTGCAAGCGGAACAGGTCCCAAGGCAACAGGAGCATTTACCGTTTACCCTGAAAAAAATAGATATAAATGCTTCTCATGCGGCTTATCAGGCGATATTTTTGACCTCGCCGCACAAATCGAAAGGATTTCCGACAAAAAAGCTGTATTCAGGTTCTTGGCAGACAAATATTCTTTACAGGTTGATTATCAAAAGCCTGCTAACTCCTGTTCGGAACCTGAAAAAAAGAAAAGTACAGCACATGACTACTCGCAGTTTTACAAATCCGCCAACGCACATCTCCATGAAACAGCGTACCACAGGGGAATCAGTATTTCTACCCTTAACCACTTCGGTATCGGATTTGTTTCCGACTGGCAGCCGCCCAACAATCTGAATGCACCAAAAACTCCCCGTCTTATCATTCCCAGAAGTTCTTCAAGCTATCTTGCAAGGGATACAAGACAGGATATTCCCGACTGGCAACAGCCTTACTCAAAGCAAAACAGTCCCGATAAAATCAGCCTTTTCAACATTTCAGCCCTGAAAAATACAAAAAAACCCCTCTATATCGTTGAGGGGGAATTCGATGCCATGAGTATTTGTGACGTAGGCGGTGAGGCTGTCGCTGTATGCAGTACGTCAAATATCCATTCTTTTTTACAGGCTGTCAAAGAAACTCTGTCGCAAAAATCAGCCGTTCAGCCGTTTATTGTCGCATTCGACAACGATACAGCAGGTCAGAAAGCTACTGAAACACTTTCAAACGGCTTGCATGAACTCAATATGCCTTTCTGCGTGTATAATCCCTATGGAAGTCACAAAGATGCCAATGAGGCACTCAATGCCGACAGAATGAAATTTCAGGCGGATATTCTTTACGGCATGGAACATATATCCGAACTGACCGCTGACAGGCAAAACAAGGAAAAATCCGCTTACATACAGAAAAATTCCGTTTCCGCCTACCTGAATGAATTTCTTGACGGTGTTTCCGAAAGCGTCTATACATCTGCCGTTCCAACAGGATTTCGTGCCCTTGACTACGTTCTTGACGGGGGACTGTATGAGGGACTTTACGGAATAGGTGCTATATCTTCTCTGGGCAAAACTACTTTTGTCCTGCAAATCGCCGACCAGATAGCAGAAAACGGCAATGATGTAATTATCTTTTCGCTGGAAATGTCGAGAAATGAGCTGATTGCCAAGAGTTTAAGCCGAAAAACTGCCATGATTACTCTCCATTCCAACAGGGATATGAGCAATGCCAAAACGACACGTGGCATTCTTACGGGCAAGAAATATTCAGGCTACAGCACCGAAGAAAAACAGCTTATCAACACGGCTTTACAGCAGTATCGGCAATATTCCGACAGAATATTCATTATCGAGGGTATGGGGGAAGTCGGAGTGGAAACAATAAGGGCGGAAGTAGAAAAACATATCAAAAATACGGGAAAAAAGCCTGTTGTTATCATAGACTACCTGCAAATATTAGCCCCTCACAACGAGAAAAGCACCGACAAGCAAAATACAGACCATGCCATACTGCACTTGAAACGGCTGAGCAGAGATTATAAACTGCCTGTTATCGTGATAAGCTCATTCAACAGGGAAAATTACAGCAGTAAAGTATCCATGCAGGCTTTCAAAGAGAGCGGTGCCATTGAATATTCGTCTGATGTTCTGATAGGCTTGCAGCTTATGGGAACGGGTACGAAAAATTTTGACGTTGATGAGGCAAAATTACGGTATCCGAGAGAGATAGAAGCCGTTATACTCAAAAATCGAAACGGTACAACGGGCAAAAAAATCGGCTAAAAATATTATACCCCGTTCAGCTGCTTTTCCGAAATCGGAATACTGTAAAAAAACAACATTTTTATTCTTTCA
>ONIF01000079.1 GCA_900317795.1 uncultured Eubacteriales bacterium
GGCTTTACAACGACTATATAGCACTCGGGCATTTCGGGCAAAGGCGTGAGAATTGTTCCTATGCCGCTGGCGGTCATCGTTCCGCCATATATGCAAAAAGGCACATCTGCACCGATATTTTCGGCTATTTCCGCAAGCTCGTCTTGTGAAAAGCCCGTATCAAGCATTTCATTCAAGGCGACAAGAACGGCTGCCGCATCGGTACTGCCTCCTGCCATGCCCGCCTGTGAAGGTATGCGTTTCTTTATCTTCACCCACACATTCTTCGGCTTTATCTGTGCATACTCAAAAAACGCTTTGACTGCTTGATAAGCCGTATTTGTTTCATCACACGGGATACTTTCATCTGTGCATGAAACATTGATTTCACCGTCACCTTTTTCAATCGTAACAGTTACTTCATCATAAAGCGATACAGACTGCATAACCATATTTACAATGTGATAGCCGTCACTTCTTTTTCCCGTTATGTCGAGAAAAAGATTTATTTTTGCGGCAGCTCGGACTGTTGTTCGCATAGTCATTACCTTTCGTTAAGAAATCTCTCTATTCTTTCAAGAGCCTCTTGTATATGTTTGAGCGAGTAGGAATATGATACCCTTGCAAAACCCTCTCCGCATTCACCGAATGCATTTCCGGGAACGATTGCAACTCTCTGTGCATAGATGAGTTTTTCACAAAATTCCTCCGAGCCCATTCCGGAAATCTGTATGCTTGGGAATACATAGAAAGCTCCCTCCGGCTCAAAGCATGTCAAGCCCATTCTGCAAAATTCATCTACTATCAATCTTCTTCTCATATCATATTCATCACGCATACGTTCAATGTCGCTGTCACCGTGCTTTAAAGCCTCTATGGCGGCATTTTGTGCCGTTGTCGGTGCAGACATGATGGCATACTGATGTAATTTCAGCATTTGTGAAATAATCGGTTCGGGACCGAGTGCATAACCCAATCTCCAGCCCGTCATGGCATAAGCCTTTGAAAATCCGCTTATGACAACCGTTCTTTCTTTCATTCCCGGTATGTCCGCAAATGAAACGTGTCTTTCCTTGCCGTAGGTAAGCTCTCCATATATCTCATCTGACATTACAACAAGATTATGTTTTTCAACGACTTTTGCAATTTCTTCAAGATGTTCTCTACGCATTACCGCACCTGTCGGATTATTCGGGAAAGGCAATATCAAGAGCTTTGATTTGGGTGTGATTTTTTCTTCCAGTTCCTGTGCGGTCAGTCGGAAACCGTTTTCCGCCTTTGTATTTATCACAACAGGCGTGCCGTCTGCCATTATTGTCATAGGCTCATAACAGACAAATGCAGGCTGCGGTATCAAAACTTCATCGCCCTCTTGTATCAATGCCCTTATGCAAAGGTCGATTGCTTCCGAACCGCCTACTGTTACCACAATTTCTTCTTCGGGGTCATACTCTACATTGAAACGCCTTGCATAATATTTTGAAATCTGCTTTCTGAGTTCCAAAAATCCCCTGTTGGGAGAATACCATGTATGACCTCTCCTAAGGGATTCAATTCCCTCCTGTCTTACGTGCCAGGGGGTTGTAAAGTCAGGCTCGCCTATGCTCAAAGATATTACATTATCCATTTCATTGGCAATATCAAAGAACTTTCTGATACCCGAGGGTTTGAGCTGCTGAACTTTACCATTCAGCATTTTTGAGTAATCTATCACAATACCATACTCCTTTGTTCGTCCTCCTCGTCACCATAGAAAGCGATACCATCGCCCTTGTACTGCATAAGTACAAAGTTGGTTGCCGTACTCATAACATTTTCTATGGTAGAAAGACGCTTTGAAACAAATTCTGCAATTTCCTGAATATTCTTTCCTCTTACTATGGTGATGAGGTCATATCTTGATGATGCCGCAAGGTAAACACTGTCAACATTATCATAGGACATAATCATTTTGGCTATCTCATCAAAACCCGTTTCCGCTTTGGGAGTAACTTTCATTTCTATAATAGCTGTTACACCTGTATCAAGAACTTTATCCCAATCCACAACAGCCTTGCTTCCTCTTACAATACCTCTGTCTTTCAAATCCTGAAGCTGTCTTTTTACTTCTTTTTCCGATTCGTTGAGCATTGCCGCCAGCTGTGCTGTTGTAAAGTCATTGTTCTTGCTGATGATTTCCAAAAGTTTGTTCATAAAAAATACCTCTTTTCTTTATTTTAAGTAATTACTATTATACAGCAATATATACCAAAAGTCAAAGACTATTTAAAGCAATAAATCTTCTCAAATCCGCAAGTTTATTTTTTGCGTCGGTAACTCCCAAATGATAAAGTTCCTCCAATTTATCGGGTTTTGTGCAGTATCTTCCCACCGTAACAGGCTCTGACGGCTCTATTACAAAGGCATTTCCCTTTTCCTGCTCGGAGTAGCAAAGCTCTTTTTCACTGTTATATACGTTTGCCCTGTTCAGCATTGCCTTTACCAGTTCGGGGTACTCCCTGTATTTTATCTTCAAAGCCGTTTTCGGCACGTCACTCTTTTTTTTTCGATACGCATTTTCCCTTGTCAGAACTACTATACTTTTTTCAAATCCGTCTTTTATCGCATAGTCTATGGGAATAGGTGCAACAACTCCTCCGTCAAGCAGATATTTTCCCCTAAAATCAACTATATTCGTGACCATAGGCAGAGATGACGAAGCAATCAACGGCTTGAAATCTTCCTCCATATCCCTTTTATCAAAAAATACCGCCCTGCCTGTTTCACAGTCCGTAGCACCTGCCAATATATTCATACTGCTTTTGAAAAATTCCCCGTAGTCAAACGGCAAAAGCTTATCCGCAAGTTCACCGAATATAAATTCAAATCCAAATAAACTTCCCGTTTTCAAAAGAGAAGAAAAACTCATATAACGCTTGTCACAAGCATACTTTGTAAAAATTTCATAATTTCTTTTGCTTTGCTTTGATATATAAGAAAGGGCATTGCACGCTCCTGCAGATACTCCGTAAATTGTTTGACAAAAAATATTATTTTCCGTCAGCACATCAAGCACTCCTGCTGTATAAGCTCCTCTTGTGCCTCCGCCCTCAAGTATAAGACAAATCGACATAAATTTTCAGCTCCGATACATTTTCCTGTTTTTATATCATACACTCTCTCTGTAAACAAATCATTAACAAACTTTTCTGAAATTCTTAATTTTTGCAATCATGCAATACACTTCGGCTGTCTGTTTGACAATATCAGCTTTTATCCGTTCAGCACCGCTTCCGAATACATCACCACTCCCTTTGAGGAGTTCGGGTGTATATGGTCAAGCAGATACTCCCTGTCGGGAGCAAATACAAGTTGATTGCGGATAAACCCATTCGGATTGATATATCCCAGAGAATTGGCAGAACAGTATTTTTGAAGTTCATTGCAGTATTCTTCATTCAAAGCCGTCTTTTCCTCAAAGGACATATAACAGTATAAATCACCGTCTGTGGAATACCACGGAGCAATAAATATATACTCTGCATTTTTGTTATTTTTTTCTATACTTTTTTTCAGTTCATCAAGTGCCGAAACATAGTCCTCTTTTGTCATGGCACATATACTCTCATCACGATAGCGGACATCATTTGTTCCGAGTGCTATGACATAAAGTTCCGCCTCGGGTATATCGTCTTTATGTTCTGTCATATATGACACGGTACACCCGCCTTTTGAATAATTATATATACTCTTGTCGGGAAAGTATTCTTCAATCGGCTCATACCATGGACAGCCCCCGTTTTTTGTGCCTTCGGTCACGCTGTCGCCTACAAAACAAATACTCTTTGCTTTCCGCATTGCCTTATAAAGTGTATTCTCTTTCATATGGTCTGTCAATTCCAGCCCCGTGGTTTTCTGACGGATAAAACCGTCTTTATTGAAATAATATCTCTCCGATACAGCCGAGATATCCATTTCATGCCCGAAAACAACACTTGTTACAATACGGTTTGCATTTGCGGCAGACTGCATATCATCGGTTGTAAGCTGTTTTCTCAGTTCGGCATTTGTAACCATATCATATACAGGCACGGCTCTGAAATTTTTGTCGGCAGGTGCGTATGTATAAAGAGGAACTACACTTCCGCCAATTATCTTTTTGGTATGGCGGTCAATATAAACGTCGGTCAACATACTCGTATCGCCTTGATTTTCACGGTAAATATTGGCGAAATTTCCCGGACAGTATGCGATGAAAACATTTTTTCCGTTATAGTTTTCAATCAAAGCAGGCTCAACCACATGAGAGTGGTCGCCTAATATAATATCTGCCCCGTTCTCTTTGAAAATATCAAACCATACTTTCTGTTCACTGTCGGGTTCGTTTAAAAACTGAGTTCCTATATGAGGAAGAACTATCATCAAATCGGGTGACATCTCCTTTGCAGATTTAAAGTCCTCCTCCACCGATTTTTTCAAAGCTTCAAATTGCTCTCCCTCCGTACCGCATATCACAGAAGTAATATATGAAAGACTGCCGTCAATCAACTCGGAGTTGTCAATATAATTGCTTCCAAACGTGTATGAAAGGACAGCCATTTTTATTCCCCGACACTCAATGTACTTGATATGTTCATTACGCTTGCTTTCCATATTTTTATAAGCACCCGTATGGTCAAGACCGATTTTGTCAAGTACATCTATTGTCCTTAAAGCACCGCTCTCCCCTTTGTCAAGAAGATGATTGTTAGCATTGGTGACAAGGTCAAACCCTGCATTTTTCACGGCTGACGCAAACTCATCGGGAAAATTCAGATATAATGCTTTTCCGTCATCATAGTTGCCCGAAGTATATCCTGCCTCACTTCCTGCCATAGGTCCTTCAAATACGCCTATTGCAAAATCCGCTGAGGAAATATAAGGCTCTGCATATTCAAAAACGTCGGTGAAATCAAATTCTTCCCCGTTATATGCACGTTTCACCTGGTCCTCGAGAAGTATAAGGTCGCCTGCAAAAGTTATCCTAAAAGCATTGTCAAAAGCATTTTTCTGCTCATCAGTCATAATCGGATAAATAACATCTGTTTCTTCGGGAATTTCACTGCTTTCTGTTTCGGTAATCTCCTCTTGGGGAGTATTGCTGCCGAAAAGGTTTTTTAAACTGCCGATTGCCAAGCCCGAATATGAATTTATCACAACAGAAATCACAAACCAAAGCGATACTGCAAGTGTCGCAAATTTTGCGGCAGTGAATTTTTTGCTGTCGGATATGAAAATATCTGCCCCTCCCGAAAGAAACTTGTTCATATATTTGACAACAAACTTGTTGCCGAATAATATGCACATTGCAAATGAAGCAATAACGGATAAAATAATAATAACAGGTATCGGAAAATCTTCAATAAGACTGCTCAGCATGATAGTAAAAGGTCTGTGGAGAATGAATATCCATAAAGAATTTTTTCCGAAAGATGTGATAAGTGGTATATTTCTATTTGGCGAAATACATCTGATAATATATACAGCCAAAAATGCAATGATAAAAAGAATGATTCTTCCGAATGCATCATTTGGCGTATTGTAGCTTGCCATTTGGAGAGCCGAATCGCTGTAATTGAAAAAAGAATATGCTCCCCATGCAAGCAGGGCTGTACCCGATAAAACAAGCAGTCCGACTGCAGCTCTTTCAGTATATTTTTTATTTTGCAATTCACTGTCCTTTTCGGCACTGAGCTGATACCCCGACATATAGTACGGATAAAAACCTATTATCCTTGCCAAAGCAAATGTATTGTCAACAGCGGGATAAAAACCGACAAACACTGCAATAATCAACAATATGAGATTGATTTCCTTAAATTTTGCAATATGATGTGCAGTAAGCCGCCATACTATCAATGCAGCAAGATACCAATAGGAATACATCGGCTGAATAACAGATGTAAACCCATAAATAAAGCCAATGATACTGTTAAAAATAAAGTACAGAAAGATAAGCTTTATCATTGATTCAAAACTATGAGAGTGTTCGCTTTTTCCAAAAAAGCCCGATACAAAAACAAATGCAGGCATATGAAACATATAAATATAGTCCACTATGCCGTTAATGGTAAATGATATGTCCTGAAGCTGAAAGAGTATGTGTGCAAACACAACCAGCAAAATCAGAAAGCCTTTGATATTATCCCAGTAGGCACTTCGTTTATTCTCTGCGTTATCCATATAAATCTCCCTCATTCAAAAACAAGCCGCTCATCAAATCGATGAACGGCTTAAAATCTTCTTGCTGTAATTTGATAACTGCCGTAAGGCTGAAATTATCTCTTTGAGAACTGAGGTGCACGACGAGCTGCTTTCAAGCCGTACTTCTTTCTTTCCTTCATTCTCGGGTCACGTGTAAGGAATCCTGCCTTTTTGAGTCTGGGACGGAGATTTTCGCTGTCAAACTGCAAAAGTGCACGGGATATGCCGTGACGGATTGCACCTGCCTGACCTGTTACACCACCGCCTGCCACTCTGCATACTACGTCGAACTGTCCCTCTGTATTGGTGAGAACGAGAGGCTGACGAACAATGAGTTTCAGAGTTTCAAGACCGAAATAATCGTCTATATCTCTGTCGTTGATGGTTACTTTACCTGTACCCTTATAGAGTCTTACTCTTGCAACAGAGCTTTTTCTTCTGCCTGTACCGTAGAAATAAGGTGTCTTATCGTACATAATTTAAAATGCCTCCCCTCTTATTATTCAAGAACAATCGGCTGCTGAGCCTGATGTTTATGGTCGCTGCCCTGATAGACATGGAGTCTTGTAAGAGCCTTTCTTCCAATGGTGTTGTCGGGTATCATACCCTTAACAGCGAGTTCAACTGCCATTTCAGGTTTTGTTTCCATAAGAGTGTCATATCTTACGGACTTCATGTGACCGATATAACCTGTGTGATGGTAGTAGAATTTCTGTTCAGCCTTTTTGCCTGTAAGAACTGTTTTTTCTGCATTGATTACAACAACGAAGTCACCGCAGTCAACATGAGGAGTAAAAGTAGGTTTATTTTTACCTCTCAAAAGGTCTGCAACTTCCACAGCAAGACGACCGAGTGATTTACCTGCTGCATCTACGACATACCATTTACGTTCAACTTCGTTAGGTTTAGCCATATAGGTTGACATAGCAAATTTCCTCCTGATATTCAAAATTTCTTTATACATTTCCGTATGCTTCACGCACACTTCAAGTCACGAGTAAGATAATAACACATCTTTTTTTCAAAGTCAAGAGTTTTTTTGAATTTTTTAATTTAGCGTTCGGCAATCTCCGAAATTCTCCTTTATTCTGTAATATACTCCTATATACTCAATTTTGATTTTCAAAAATGCAGGAAACAAAAAACTGCCGTACACAGTTTTTTGTGTACGGCAGAAATTTATTATTTCTTATTCAGGAAATATGATTATGCCAAGTCTGCTGCGGGTTCTGCACTTACAGCTATATCCGAAAAATCCGTATATTCAACGCCGTCAAGTGTATAAGTCACAAAGCTCACTGCACAGAGAGTTTTCTTTGCACTCTTGGAGTTCATGCTGAGTGCATAAGAATACTTGCCGTTAAGAGTTTTCAGTGAAGAAACCTTCTTGGAACCGTTATCATAAATATACTGTGCATCAAAATCTTCGGGGCAGTCTTCCGCATAAACTCTTGCGATGCCTGCTTCCACAACTTCCGCACCTTCGGGGAGAGCCCATTTAGCTGTAAGATTTACTTTTATATAATTGCCGACCTTTTTGCGTGAGGACATAACCATACTGTTGCCTGCAAACTCTTTCCACTCAACGCTTTCAACGGGTTCGCAAACCGTGATAGTAAGTGCATTATTTTCGCCTACTACATAATTTTCAACCGTTTCAAGAGTATCAATTCTCTTTCCGTTTACGAACCATGCACCG
>ONIF01000050.1 GCA_900317795.1 uncultured Eubacteriales bacterium
TTTGAGTTTGAAAACAGAATGCTTGGTACGTATGGAATGGAAATTTACTGTAAAGACAGAGATACGGGAGATTCGGGAAGACGAGAAAATACCAACCCTCATTATTATCTTAATGAGAACAGAACTGTTATGAAGATACTCGTCACCGTTGACAACAGGAAAAGAGATCTTCGTGATGGCATTATGACGATAAAATCCACTAAATTTACTGCACGAAAAATTCTTGAACTCCTTGCAAGCTATCCGCAGGCAAGTGCCGAATCTTTTGAAGCGTATCAAAATATCATCAAAGAACGCAATTTGGATGAAAAAGATACAACGTTTTTACTTTATGGCGATGACAGTGTGGATTATTGTATAGCGGACAGTAAAGACTTTGATTTGCCGTTTGAGATGTCATTCAAGCTCAATTACAGGAACAATGGCAATATCAAAAAAACTCTTACAAATGCAGATGCCCCTCACCTTATTCCAAAAGTAACTCATGATGTTCAAATGACTATTACTGCCAATGGCATTTATATAACAGGTCAGACTGAGCCGGGAAAAACAAGAGGTAATTGTTTCTGGCAGTTTGATTCGGATAATTCTAAAATCGTCATGAAAGATGGTACGGAATATCGCTTTGTAGGTTGGGGGAGCGGTGCAAGCGGTGGTCCTGCAACAGGTATCTTGAATGAAACACAACGTCTGACTTATCAAATTGATGTTACCAACAAGTATATTCCTTCGTATAATAAATTTATTGATGTAAGAAAAGTGAAAGAAGTTATTATCAATGGTGATACCGTTTACCAAAATTAAAAATTGTTTCACGTGAAACATTTATCAAATGAAAATGCAGAGTGGGGAATGGGAAAGTATTTTCCATTCCCCATTTCTAATTCCTCATTCCTCATTAAAAATGTTTCACGTGAAACATTTTATTTTTACTGTACAAATTTGATTGTTTGTATTATAATAGGAGTGAAATTACTTGGAATGAGGATTGATGTATCAATGAAGTTTGTAGCAGGTGAATTTGATGTTGCTGTAATAGGTGCAGGTCATGCAGGAATCGAGGCAGGATTGGCTTCTGCAAGGCTGGGCTGCAAAACAGCTGTTTTTACGATCAATATGGATGCTGTCGGAAACTGTCCATGCAATCCGTCTATTGGCGGTACTGCAAAAGGACATCTTGTCAGGGAAATAGATGCTCTTGGCGGTGAAATGGGAAAAGCCGCTGATGAATGCTTTTTACAAATAAGAATGCTCAATAAGGGAAAAGGTCCGGCTGTACATTCGCTTAGGGCTCAAATTGACAGACGTGCCTACAGTACAAGAATGAAACATACTCTTGAACTGCAGAAAAATCTTGAACTCCGTCAAGCTGAAATAACTAATCTTGAAAGAAACGATGACGGCAGATGGATTTTAACTACTCGTCTTGAAGCTCAATATATTGCAAAAGCCGTTATACTTGCAACAGGTACTTATCTTGGCGGTAAAATCTATGTGGGCGATGTTTCTTACGACAGCGGTCCGGATGGTATGTTCCCCTCAAAATATCTTCCCGATGCACTTGAAAAATTGGGAATGTCTATCAGAAGATTTAAAACAGGTACCCCTGCACGTGTTTTGAAATCAAGTATTGATTTCACCGATTTGGAGGAACAGTGCGGTGACGAGCCGGTTGTACCATTTTCATATGACACTGATGAACCTAAGGAAAATAAGGTTAAATGTTATGTAAGCTGGACTAATGACAAAACTAAGAAAATTATATTGGATAATATTCACCGCTCACCTATGTACAGCGGTAAAATTGAGGGCATAGGTCCACGTTATTGTCCCAGTATTGAAGATAAAATTGTGCGTTTTTCAGACAAGCAAAGACATCAGTTATTTATAGAGCCTTGCGGTATGGATACCGAAGAAATGTATTTGCAGGGAATGTCATCATCACTTCCCGAAGATGTTCAGATATCTTTTTATCATTCTATAAAGGGACTCGAAAACTGTGTAGTGATGCGTCCTGCTTATGCGATAGAATATTACTGTGCCGATCCCGTACAGATGAATGGAACTCTTGAATTCAGAGATTTTCCCGGTTTATACGGTGCAGGTCAGTTTAATGGAAGTTCGGGATATGAAGAAGCTGCTGCACAGGGACTTATTGCAGGTATCAATGCGGCACTCAAAATAAATGGGAAAAAACCGTTGGTGCTTGACCGTGCAAGTTCGTATATTGGCACACTTATTGATGACCTTGTTACAAAAGGATGCAATGATCCCTATAGAATGATGACATCAAGAAGTGAATACAGACTTATTCTTCGTCAGGATAATGCTGATACAAGATTGACCGCTATCGGCAGAGAAGTCGGACTTGTTACGGATGAACGCTGGGAAAAATTTAGTGCAAAGCAGGAACTTATTCAAAAGGAACTTCAACGCATAAGAAAGATTGTTATACCTCCGTCAGAAAAGCTGAATGAAATACTTCGTAATCACAATACATCGGAAGTAAACACGGGAATAAGATTGATTGAATTACTCAAACGCCCCGAACTGTCGTATGACATTTTGAAAGAAATAGATACAACCCGTCCCGAACTCAATAGAAATATATTTGAACAAATTGAAATAGAGATAAAATATGAGGGATATATAAAAAGACAGCTTATCATTATTGAGCAGGTGAGAAAACTTGAAAAGAAAATTTTACCCAGTGATATTGATTATGCAAAAATTGATGGGCTGAGTCTTGAAGCAAGAGAAAAGCTGAATAAAGTGCGTCCGGAAAACATAGGTCAAGCAAGCCGTATATCCGGTGTCAGCCCTGCGGATATATCTGTGCTTGTTATATATCTTGCGTCACTTAAAAATAAGGAGAATAAAAATGCTGATACAGATACTTGAAAACTGGTGTATTGAAAATAATATACCGATAAGTGAAAAACAGAAGTCCGATTTTGAAATATATGCCGGAATGCTCGTTGAGTGGAATAAAAAAATGAACTTGACATCTATTACTCAAGAAAACGAAATCGCTGTAAAGCACTTTATAGACAGTATTTCTGTAATAAAATATATAGATTTGCATAAAGAGGCAAGCTTGATAGATATTGGAACAGGAGCCGGATTTCCCGGAATACCTATCAAAATTATGTATCCCGATATAAAATTGACATTGCTTGACAGTCTGAATAAAAGACTGATATTCCTTAATGAAGTTTGCAATCTTATCAATGTAAAAGCGGATATAGTTCATGCACGTGCAGAACAACTAAGTCAAAAAGAGGAATACAGAGAAAAATTTGATTATGCGATTTCAAGAGCTGTTGCAAGTTTGCCGTCACTGTGCGAATACTGTATGCCTTATGTAAAAAAAGGCGGTCTTTTTATATCAATGAAAGGCTCGGAGGGGCAAAAGGAACTTTCACTTGCGGAAAATGCAATTTCTGTCTTGGGTGGAAAGCTTGATAAATTATGTCAGTTTAATCTCCCTGATGAGAGTATAAGGAGCATTATAACTATTTCAAAAGTTTCTGCTACACCTTCTCAATATCCACGCAGGGGTACAAGAATTTCTAAAAATCCACTATGAATTTTTAAAATCAGCAAAAAAGCCGGCAGACTTTTAGTGTCTGTCAGCTTTTGCTGTGTGGGTTTAAAATAACTAATGTCTTGTATGAATTTAGGCACTAAGTCCTCCATCATGACCTGTGGGCATTTTGGGTACTTGGATAACGTATTCTATGAAATCATCATTTTCCGTCTGAACTTTTACGGCGGGTATGCCTGCTTCACGCATGGTATTGACAGCATTTTCTATTGTATTTTCAAAGATTCTTATATCTTTTATCACTGCCTTTCTGCATTTGAATTGTCTTTTTTTGTTTTCGGTTTCGTGAAGTATCTCATCAATATATTCTTCGGACTGCATTACGTTCATATTATTCTCCACTATCTCACTCAATACAATACGTCTTTCGGTTTCATCGGATATTTTAAGTATAGCCTTGGCATGACGTTCGGTAAGATGTGCTTTAAGAATAATTTTTCTTTCGTCAAAGCCTAAATCAAGTACACGCAATTTGTTTGCAACAAACGAAGGTCTTTGTCCTATGTGAACTGCCAGTTCCTGACGTGTGATGTGACAGCAGGAAATAATGTTTTTTATGCTTTCGGCTTCTTCAAAAAAATTCAGTTCACTTCTTTGGAGATTTTCTGTAAGTGAAAAAAGGCTTGCTTGTGTATCGTTGCATGAAACTATTATGCATGGAACTGTTACAAGTCCGCATATAGCGGCAGCTCTGAGTCGTCTTTCTCCGGCAATAAGCTCATATTCCATATTTGTCACTTTTCTGACGGTGAGAGGCTGAATGATTCCGTTTTTTTCGATACTCACAGCAAGCTCATTGAGTTTATCACGGCTGTAAACTTTTCTGGAAGCCGTTTTTGACGGTCTTATCTGCACAAGCGGAATCTCAATGATTTTTCTTATGGTTGGATTATTAAACAGCATATTGCTCTACTCCTTTCGTTTAGGTATATTATAATGAACAAGGACAGAAATCTTTGTCGTATTTTGTTGCAAGTAAAAAAATGTTTCACGTGAAACATTCATATTTTAAAATTTAATTGTTGATATTGAAAAGCTTTAGTGATATAATTATGTAGGTCGTAGGATTTGAAAGGAGGAAGAACAATGGGCAAGACGATAGCAGTAACGAATCAAAAGGGCGGTGTCGGAAAAACCACTACAGCAGTCAATGTTGCGGCAGGTATTGCAAAGTTGGGATATAAAGTACTTCTTATAGATACCGATCCTCAGGGGAACGCAACAAGTGGTGTGGGAGTTGACAAGAGATCTGTAAAGTATTCTGCATATAGTATAATAGTTGATGATATAAAGGCGAAAGATGCAATTTTGCATACGGAGTTTGAAAATCTTGATGTGATACCGTCAAGCATAGAGCTTGCTGCCGCAGAACTTGAGCTTGCAGATATGGAGCACAGAGAAGCGAGATTAAAAAGTACTTTGGCAACTGTAAAGTCTGAATATGATTATATATTTATAGACTGTCCGCCGTCACTCGGTCTTATCACCACAAATGCACTTTGTGCGGCAGACACGATACTCGTACCCATACAGCCCGAGTATTATGCACTTGAGGGCTTGTCACAGCTTATTGCAACGGTAAGACTTGTAAAGAGAAAATACAATCCTTATCTAGAAATAGAGGGAGTATTACTGACAATGTATGACGGAAGACTTAATTTAACACAGCAGGTTGTGCAGGAAGTAAAGAAATTCTTTCCAAAGAAAGTGTTTTCATCTGTTATTCCGAGAGGTGTCAGACTTTCGGAAGCACCGAGTTTTGGTATGCCTGTTATGTATTTTGACAAGTCGTGTAAAGGCTCGCTGGCATATATGGAACTGTCGAGGGAGATAGTTGAAAAAAACAAGTGACAAATATTAAATCGAGGAGTGATGATTGATGGCAGCCAAAAAAGGCGGTCTTGGAAAAGGGCTGAGTGCAATATTTCTCGAAAATGAGAATGAAAGCTCGGGCAGTACTGTATTGCCGGTATCAGAGATAGAGCCTAACCGTTCACAGCCAAGACGTGATTTTGATGAAGAAAGCCTTCGGGAACTTGCTGACTCCATTGCAGCACATGGTGTATTGCAGCCCTTGCTTGTAAGACCGCTTGCAGAAGGTGGCTACCAGCTTGTTGCAGGGGAACGCAGATGGCGTGCGAGCCGTATGGCAGGATTGTTTGAGGTTCCTGTGATAGTCAGAGAGATGACGGATTCCGAGATGATGCAGATTGCAATGATAGAAAATCTGCAAAGGGAAAATTTAAATCCCGTAGAAGAGGCTATGGGATACAGAATGCTTATAGAAGAGTATCATCTGACGCAGGAAGAAATTTCTAAATCTGTGGGAAAAAGCAGACCTGTCATTGCGAATGCATTAAGGATATTGTCGCTGCCGAAAGAAATACTTGACATGGTGAGTGAGGGGAAAATTTCCGCAGGTCATGCAAGAGCCTTGCTTGGTTTTTCGGATAAAGCCGAACAAATGAGGGTTGCAAGATCAATCAATGCAAAAGACCTTACGGTAAGAGATGTTGAGAAGCTTGTGAAGAGTTTTGATAAACCTGACAAGAGGGAAATGGAAATTTCACATGAAAATACTTTTTTCGGTGAAGTTGAGATTGCGTTGAAAGAGTATCTGAAAAGGAAAGTCAAGGTAATAGGCAAAGGCGATAAAGCAGGCATTTTGCAGATAGAATTTTATGATGAAGAGGACCTTGCAGAGATTGCAAGACTTTTTGCCGAAAAGTAGTGGAATATTTGGGAGTTATGTGTTATAATCAAGTTTGCGAAAATTATATAAAGGAGTTTGGAAAATATGATTGACATTAAGTATCTTAGGGAAAAGCCGGAAGAAATAAAAGCAAGAATAAAAAAGAGAGAAATGAATCTGGACAGCGTTGTAGATGAGATTCTTACCGTAGATGCACAGAAGCGTGAGCAGATGGGCAGGATTGAAGCAATGAAGGCTGAGAAGAATGCTGCAAGCAAGCAGATTCCGCAGATAAAGAAAGCAGGCGGAGATGTTTCCGAGATAATGGCAAAGATGAAAGAAACAGGTGTGCTGATAGCAGAGGGAGAAGCTGTTATCAAGGAACTTGACGACAAGCAGACAGACTTGCTTTTATCATTGCCGAATCTGCCTGATGATGATGTATGTGCAGGCGGTAAGGAACAGAATGAGCCTGTAAGATATTTCGGAGAGAAACCGCAGTTTGCGTTTCCGATGAAAAATCATGTAGAGTTGTGTGAAGGTCTGGGAATGATAGATTATCAAAGAGGTGCAAAGATAGCGGGAGCAGGAAGCTGGCTTTACAGAGGCTGGGGTTCAAGGCTTGAATGGGCATTGCTGAACTTTTTCATTGATGAGCATATCAAAGACGGATTTGAATTTATACTGCCGCCGCATATGCTTGGTTATCAGTGCGGATATGTTGCAGGACAGTTCCCGAAGTTCAGAGATGAAGTTTACTGGATACAGAATCCCACAAGCAATGATGAAAAATTCATGCTGCCGACAGCAGAAACAGCCCTTGTCAATCTTCACAGAGATGAAATCATACCAACAGAGGAGCTGCCGAAAAAATACATAGCATATACACCCTGTTACAGACGTGAAGCAGGCAGTTATCGTTCGGAAGAAAGAGGAATGATCAGAGGACATCAGTTCAATAAAGTAGAGATGGTGCAGTACACGGAAGATGACAAGTCGGATATTGCATTCAAGGAGCTTGTTGAAAAGGCAGAAAGACTTGTGCAGGAATTGGGACTTCATTACAGATTGAGCAAGCTTGCGGCAGGTGACTGTTCATTCTCAATGGCAAGGACTTATGATATAGAGGTATGGATACCGAGCATGGAGATATATAAAGAGGTAAGTTCCGCATCAAATGCCCGTGACTATCAGGCACGCAGAGGAAATGTGCGTTACAGAGGAGAAGATAAGAAACTGCATTTTGCACATACACTGAATGCATCGGGACTTGCAACGAGCCGTGTAATACCTGCCATCGTTGAGCAGTATCAAAATGAAGACGGTTCGGTAACGGTTCCCGAGGTACTCCGCAAATATGTGGGAATAGATGTGATCAAGAAATAAAATGTTTCACGTGAAACATTTTGAATGAGGAATGAGGAATGGAAATATTTCTCATTCCTTTTTTTGAAAGAGTTTTCAACATAGTTTTCAACAGGTGTTGAAAACTTAAAGAAAAAGCGAGGGAAATAAGCGGTAAAAAGTGGCTTGAATAACGGAAAAATGTTGAAAAGTCTGTTGAAAGTCTTGAAAACTTTTAAAAAGCGAAGAAATAAAGAGAAAATTTGCACATTTTTTTATGTAAAACTTGAAAGAAAATCTACATGGAATTTGGAAAAATATTCTTAAAAAGAATAATAAATAATTCTTTTATGATATAATTAGGCATTAAATATATAAAAAAGCGGAGGAGATCAAAGAATGCTGACAACAGGTTATATGGACAAGTTTGGAAAAGAAGGTCTTACATTTGATGATGTCTTGCTGATACCAGGAGAATCAAGTGTACAGCCGAGAGATGTGGACATCAGTACATGGATAACGAGCAAGATAAAATTGAATACGCCTCTTATAACAGCAGCAATGGACACGGTAACGGAAACGAGAATGGCAATAGCGATAGCCCGTGAAGGCGGTATGGGAATCATACATAAGAATATGGGCATTGAGCAGCAGGCGGATGCAGTTGACAGGGTAAAGCGTTCCGAAAACGGTGTTATCGTAAATCCGTTTTTCCTGACCCCCGAGCATTATGTGTATGATGCCAACAGGCTCATGGCAAAATATAAAATATCGGGTGTGCCGATATGTGAGAACGGAAAGCTTGTAGGATTGATTACCAACCGTGATTTGAGATTCATGGACGAGAGCGATTACAGCCAGAAGATTTCACAGGTAATGACGAATAAAGATATTATCACTGCACCGGTAGGCACAACGCTTAAAGATGCCCAGCAGATATTGAAACAGCATAAGATAGAGAAACTGCCGATAGTTGATGAAAACGGTATGCTGAAAGGGCTTATCACGATAAAGGATATAGAGAAGTCCGTGCAGTACCCGAACAGTGCGAGAGATCAGAATGGCAGACTGCTTTGCGGAGCGGCAATAGGTGCAACGCCCGATGTGCTTGACAGAGTGGCGGCACTTGTAGAAGCACAGGTAGATGTGCTTGTACTTGATTCCGCACACGGTCATAATGATAATGTTGTCAATTCGGTGAGAAAGGTAAAGAAAGCATTCCCGAATGTTCAGCTTGTAGCAGGAAATGTTGCCACTGCAGAGGGTACAAAGGCATTGATAGATGCAGGTGCGGACTGCGTGAAAGTAGGTATAGGACCGGGTTCTATATGCACGACAAGAATAGTGGCAGGTATCGGTGTGCCGCAGATAACGGCAATATATGATGCGGCATACGAGGCATCAAAGCATGGAATTCCGATTATTGCAGACGGCGGTGTGAAGTATTCGGGAGATATTGTAAAAGCACTTGCGGCAGGCGGCAGTGTCGTAATGATAGGTTCGCTTGTAGCAGGCTGTGAGGAGTCACCCGGAGAAACAGAGATATATCAGGGCAGGCAGTTTAAAGTATATAGAGGTATGGGAAGTCTTGGAGCAATGGGCAGAGGCAGTGCCGACAGATACTTCCAGTCGGGCAATAAGAAGCTTGTACCGGAGGGAGTGGAAGGCAGAGTACCCTATAAGGGAGCGTTGTCCGATACAATATATCAGCTTGTAGGCGGTCTGAGAGCAGGTATGGGTTATACAGGCTGTGCAAACATACAGGAACTTCACGACAAGGCAACATTTGTACGCATTACGGGAGCAGGATTGAAAGAAAGTCACCCGCATGACATACAGATAACAAAGGAAGCACCCAACTATTCATACAACGGTTAATCAGCATTCGGTATAACAGGGCAGTCTGTAAGGGTTGTCCTGTTTTTTTATATGTTAACGTGAGTTCGATGAAAACGAAAAATTATTATACTGTCATTCTGAGGAGCGACAGCGACGAAGAATCTTTTGAAGA
>ONIF01000066.1 GCA_900317795.1 uncultured Eubacteriales bacterium
AAACTGATCACACCGGTAAGAATGAGTGCACCCAAAGTAATAAGCAGAGCCATTACGGAGGGAACAGCAATCTTGACCCAGAGCGGCCATGCAAATACATCGATTTTTCTGATTTTTCCGACTTTTCCCCCGATACCTCCGTATTTACATAAGTAGTCTGACCAAGCTGTTTTGATACGCTTACCGACTGCTTATCGTCATTTACGCTTACAGGCTCTACTCCGGAAAACTGCCAATTCAAATATACCGCTGTTCCCAATGCTGCCACCATTGCCGCTATCAATAACTGCCTTTTTCCGAATGTCATAAAATATCTCCCCCATATACAATTCATAATCCATAATGCATAATTTAATTTCCAAGCTTGCTTACACATATATGTGACTTCGTTACATCAAGTGCAGCACTTACCGCCTCCGTTACTTTTATACATACCTCCTCTTTATCCCCTCCTTCGCATACTACCAATACCCCCTTTATTTTCGGCATTAACTGCCCTATCGTCAACGCCTTTTCCGAACCGTCATTCTGCCGTATAACAATACACGACTGCTTTTCGTTGCTTTGCTTATCACTTGAAGTTTCCCTCTGCTGTATGTCATTATCTGTTGCATATATATTCCTCACTGTCCCGTCTATCGTCAGCATTATTTTTGTCCTGCCAACTCCCTCTATACTTGCCAGCATATTCCCCAATTCATCACACAATCCCTGCCTATACTCCTCAACTGTATATGTTTCATTCTCGCTCACCTCTGCAAATGTATCTTCCTTTTCCCTCCCCCCGAAAAAGTCCGAACAAAATATAAGTACTATCCCTGCAAGCCCTGCTATTACCGTAATTTTAAGTATATTTTCTTTTTTAAATATCTCCCCCATATTTCCCCTCACCTATCCCGATACACTTATATTACATTCTATTCCCAATTCCGATATGATTTTCTTCGTCACCGTCACTTTATCCCTGCTTTCAAGAACTACATCTGCCTTTATCATATTTATGCAGTTATCCTCGTCAATATCCATACTTATTTCTACCGCCAACGGAAAAATATTTTCCTCTCCCAAACTCCTTTTCACCAATTCCTTTATCTCGCTTTCAAGATATTCTACCCTCTGTTCTGCAATTTTATCGGGTATTTCTCCCGAAAACTCCTCTGCACTTCCAATATCTGCTCTAAACCCTCCGATGACACTCCCCAACGGCAATATTACCGTACAAAGCATTATTCCGCCTAATACATATCTTACTGTCTTTTCAAGTGCCATGTCGGATATGAACATTTCCACTATACATACTACTGCCGAACTTATGCATATCCCTGCCGCCCACTTTGCAAACTCGTCCATATCTCATCTTCCTATGACTAAAATTATTCCCGTCGATATTACAAGCACCGCCAATGCACAAAATAACAATCCCGTCATCATTGCAACAGCCTTTGATATATTCCTAAATATCTTTGTCATGTCGTTAAGTCCCATTATATCTCCTGCACTCGACAGCACAAACATCGAAAACTGCCACACGATACACTCCATTGCAACAGGCATTATGATAAATCCGCTTGCTATTATTACAAATACCCCTGCTCCCGTCTTTAACAATTCCACACTTCCGTTAAACGTATTCAACGCTTCCCCCAATGCTCCCCCCACAACAGGCACAAATGAACTTACTGCAAATCTCAATGCCTTTTTGCTGACATTATCCATTGATGATGTCATTACCGTCTGCAGTGACAAGACCGCTGTAAATATACCCATAATAAACGTCAATGCCCACTTTGCAGTTTTATACACGCTTTCACACAGGCTGTTTAAATTCATCTTCACGGACAGTGACGACATTACCGTTAATGCCAAAAATACATTTATCAACGGTGAAACCAATTTTGCACTGACTGCCGAAACTGCATTCCCTGCCGTCATCATCATATTATAATATGACATTCCTGCCATTTCTTTTCCCGAAGATATGACAAGTCCTGCCATAATCGGCACTAACAATACCATAAAGCCCGATATGCCGTTCAATACCTCAACTACTCTTTCTATCGTACTGCACAGCGGTATGATTACTGCCGTACATATACACATAATCCCCACCGCATTTGATACGCCTTTTAATTTCCTCTCGCCAAGCGTTATATTAAATCCCTCTGCCATAGAACACATCAGCATTATTCCCATACATACAGACATTCCCACAAATGCCCTTTGACTGCCTGTATTCAGCATGGAAACCGTCTTTTCAAGCACCCTGCCAAAATCTAATTCCGACATTTCACCGTAATCAACAGATGTTATCCCTATCTCCGACAAATTCCTCTTTACTTCCGTCGGCAGGCTGTCATACAGACGTTGTACCGCTCCACTCTCCACTCTGCACACTCCACTCTATTTCATTAACTCCATAGCCGTATTTAATATATTCCTAAACAACGGCAATGCCGTTATGATTACCGTCACTCTTGACGCAAATTCAACTTTTGATGCCAATGCTCCCTGTCCTGCCTCTTTACAGCTGTCAGATACAAATTCACATACAAGACATATTCCAAGTGTTTTTATCAGTATTTCCGCATACTCTCCCGATGACGTTAAACTATTTATTTGTTCTATTAACGGTGATACTCTTGAAATGACACTTAAAAATATAAATGCTCCGCCCGTTATTACAAGCAGTACTGCCGTTTCGGGTGCATACTTCTTTAAACCCAATGCACAAAATGATGTTATCAATGCTATTCCGCATATCTGTATTATATCTCCCATATCTAAAATCCAAAAAGTGTTTCTATCGTGCTGAATAAATCGGCTATTTTCTGCACAAGCATTAACAAAACCACTATCAATCCCGACAATGTTGTCATCATAGCCTGTTCTTCTCTGCCCGACCTCGACAACACTAAACTTAACACTGCTACTATTATTCCTATTGCCGCTATCTTGAATATGAAATCAACATTCATTTTTCTCTCCCATTCAGCATATCAATGCCGCTGCCATCACTCCGCAAAACATTCCCGTCACCCTGTAAACCCTGCACTTCGATAACATATCGTTTTTTAGTACGTGCCACCTGTTTCTTACCAATTCTTCATGCAGTTTTATTTTAGACAATTCCCCCTCCCTGTCACTTATCCCAAATGCATTCCCAAAGTACTCCACAATCTCAATGTCAGACTTTTCAAAATACAGCTTCTTCATATTTTCATTAACCGCCTTTTTCCATGCACTTTCTATTGCTTCACCATTATCCATGTATTTTTCTGTATCTGTCAAAATCGGCTCGGCAAGCGGTATGTTTTTTATCTCTTTCAAAATCTCCCTTACGGACATTCCTCCATAAGAAATCATTGTCTGCACCTGCGTCAAAAACATAATATACTGCTCAAAAAATTCCACTTTCCTCTTTAACCTCAATGAAAAATATATTCCCCCAAGCGTTCCGCATACAACGATAAATATTCCCCCGACAAACTTTAACATTATTCCTCACTCCTCATTCCTAATTCTATCACTTTCGCTATTTTACAAGGTCTGTTTGAGGACTCCAACATCACTATATTTTTAAATGCACCCGTTTCAATCAGTGAAACAGCCTGTTTTCTCCTCATCAATTCTTCATAGTTTCCTGCATGAATGCTTGCAATGATAACAGCACCTGCATTAAATCCCTGTGAAACAAGCCTGCAATCTTCATCAGTTCCCAATTCGTCACATATTATCACCTGCGGTGACATTGCCCTTATTGCGTGAATAATTCCCTCGCCTTTCGGATACCCGTTTAAAATATCACTCAATCCCATGTCATTATATGACACTCCCGAATACGTTCCCGACAGTTCCCCTCTTTCATCTATCACTGCCGTTCTCGTGACATGACACCCTATTCCCAATGACAAACTCCTTGCCAAATCCCTTAATAAAGTCGTCTTTCCGCTTGACGGCATTCCTGCTATCAATATCCCTCCCTCAAACGGATACAAATGATTGATGATTTCTTCCGAAACTCCAAATATCTGCCTTGCTATTCTCACATTCATTGACGATATATCATTGAGTGCAGATATTTTTCCGTCTGTCAGAACTGCCGTTCCGCATAAGCCTACTCTGTGACCGCCCTTTACTGTAATATAACCGTTCTTTATCTCGTCTTGACGGCTATATACGGAATAATCACATATTCTCCTAAATGTGTCATATATTCCCCTCTGCGATACACGAAATGCCTTTTCACCCATTGTGTACATGATTTTTCCGTCAGCGTCCGTAAAAACGGTTGTTGCACCGTCTGACAATGCAAGAGGCTTGTTTACTCTTATGCGTATCTCCTGAACAGTGCCTTTCTTGCTGTCGGGGATATTCTTTAAAACCGCCCCTATATCCTCCGACAATATCTCTGCTGCACTGTCAAATGCTTTTGTATCTGCCATTTAAAACATTCCTTTCGTTTCTGATATTCTATACATATTGACACTCTTTTAAAAATATTCCTTTACACCTCCTCTTTTTAATGTTATAATACATTCTCGAGGTGACTTTTTATGGATAAAACACAATCCGTTGAACACAGCATTATTACAAAATACAAGAAAACTCTCTTTCACAGATTTATCGGGGCTGTGAAAGATTATGAACTGATTTCACAGGGCGACAAAATCGCTGTCTGCATTTCGGGCGGTAAAGATTCCATGCTTTTAGCCAAACTTATGCAGGAACTTTCAAAACACGGTGATTATCCCTTTGACATGGAATTTATCGTTATGAATCCGGGATATACACCGCAAAATCTTCAAAAAATAATCGACAATTCCGAAATTCTCGGCATTCCTATCAAAATTTTTGAAACAGATATTTTTAACTCCGTCTTTCACATAGAAAAAAATCCCTGTTATCTTTGTGCAAGAATGAGGAGAGGGCATTTATATAAATATGCACAATCTCTCGGCTGCAATAAAATCGCTCTCGGACATCACTTCGATGATGTGATTGAAACTATTTTAATGGGAATGCTCTACGGAGCACAAATCCAAACCATGATGCCACGCATTAAAAGTACCAATTTTGACGGCATGGAACTTATTCGACCTATGTATTATATCCGTGAAAAAGATATTATTTCATGGAGAAATTACAATAAATTGGAGTTTTTACAATGTGCGTGCAGGTTTACCGAACAAAATGCAAATCTCGACAGCACGGGTACTTCAAAACGTCAAGAAGTTAAAAACCTTATCAAAGAAATGAAAAAAGTCAACCCTCAAGTTGACATCAATATTTTCCGAAGTGTCGAAAGAGTTAATCTTTCCACCATTATCGGCTATTACAAAGAAGGTGAAGAACATAATTTTCTCGAAAACTTCAAATAAACTTCTTACAAATACATTTGCTGTATCGGGAATTGCCCTTTTCTGTACGATATTGTGGGGTACGGCTTTTCCTGCCATAAAAATCGGCTATCGGCTTTTTGACATACAAAATACCGATACACCGTCAATCCTCATATTTGCAGGGGCAAGATTTGCGATTGCAGGGCTTATTGTCCTTGCAATCGGACTGATACGAAAACCAAAAGAAATGATTATTCACAAAAAAGACATTATCCCCATTGGCATTCTCGGTTTTTTTCAAACATTTCTGCAATACTTATTACTTTATATCGGTCTTTTGAATGTTTCAGGCACAAAGTCCTCTCTTTTAACATCTGTTGCCGCTTTCGGCTCGGTCATTCTGTCCGCAGTTTTCTTTCAATCAGATAAACTCTCTTTCAAAAAAATTTTCGGCTGCCTTGTCGGCATTTCGGGCATTGTTGTTATTACACTTTCAGGCGGTGATTTGGGCGGATTTTCCCTTATTGGTGACGGGCTTGTTATTTTATCAAATTTATCGGGGGCTTTCGGAAACGTCATAAGCAAAAAAATTTCTCCCAACAGAAACCCTGTCCAAATTTCGGGCTGGCAATTAACTTTTGGCGGCTCTGCACTTATCATAACAGGTCTTTTATTTGGCGGAAAACTGATTTTTTATAATATCCAATGCGTTCTGATACTGCTTTATCTCGCTTTTATGGCAGGTATTGCCTTTATGCTCTGGACTATGCTGTTATTTCACAATCCCGTCAGCAGAGTGGCTGTTTTCAATCTGTTTATTCCCGTCTTTGGCACAATGTGGTCGGGCATTTTCCTCAATGAAAATATTTTCACTCCCGTAAATTTAATATCACTTTTGCTTGTATGTTCGGGGGTGTTCCTCGTAAACTTCAAAAAAAGGACATGACGCATCATGTCCCTTTTTTATTACACTTTTACACGAAATAATCCGTCTTTGATACAGTATGCATACAAATATTTCACACGGCTGATTTTAAATCTTGCCTCGGCATTTCCCTGCGGATAAAGCTTTACAAACTGCACTCCGTTATCGGATACCGCCGCCAAAAATGAAATATAGTGTTCTTTCGTCATGGGATGTCCGACTGTAACATAATATTCATCTTCCACTCTCTCAAAATAAATGATATGCTCATTATCTTCATTTTCCGCCTCAAGCGGCGGCAGCGTCAGACCACAACATATGATGACAGCTTCTCCAACCGACTGTATCACATTACCGCAAATCGGACAAACATAAAATTGATTTCTGAACATATTCGATTGCGTGTTTTTGTTAAAAATATGCTCGCCTGACAAAAGCTCTATCACAGAAATATCCAATGCCTTTGATAAAAGCTCTATCAAACTTATGTCAGGAAATCCCTGTCCATTCTCCCATTTACTCACAGCCTTGCCTGTAACATAAATCTTTTCCGCAAGTTCTTCTTGTGTCATATTCTTGCTTTCACGAAGTTTTCTAATCACTGCACCTGTGACATATTTATCCATTTACATCAGCCTCCTGTGAAATAAGTCTAACATACACACAAGAAAAATGCTACCTACGCTCCGTAGAATTAAAAAAGTCCCCGTATCTCTCAGATACAGGGACTTTCAAATTATTTTTTACTTTTTTTTGATGAAGGCTTGTCAGCAGTTATCTTTTTAATGATACTTTTCTTCTTACCGGAACGTTCAAATACAGGCTCACTCTTTTTGTTCACCGTATCAGCCGTTATCGTTATCTTTGTAATGCTGTCATCTGACGGCACTTCATACATAAGCTTCTTGAGAATATCCTCCATAATCGAACGAAGTCCTCTTGCTCCCGTATGACGTTCAAGGGCTTTTTTCGCCACCTCAACAAGTGCCTCGTCATCAAATACAAGCTCCACTCCGTCAAGGGCAAACAGCTTTGAATACTGCTTTACAAGGGCATCTTTCGGCTCTTTCAATATTCTTACAAGTGCCTCTTCATCAAGTCCGTTCAATGCCGTGATAACAGGAAGTCTGCCTACAAGTTCGGGTATCAAGCCGAATTTTACCAAGTCCTGCGGTATGACATCTGACATCCAGCTTGTTGTATCAAGCTCTTTTTTTGTCTTGATATCCGCATTAAAGCCAAGACTTGATGAGTCGGTCCTCTTTTCAACGGTCTTTTCAAGTCCGTCAAACGCACCTCCGCATATAAACAAAATATTCGATGTATCTATTTGTATAAATTCCTGCTGGGGGTGCTTTCTTCCGCCCTGCGGGGGAACGTTTGAAACAGTGCCTTCAAGTATTTTCAGGAGTGCCTGCTGTACGCCCTCACCGCTTACATCACGGGTGATTGACGGATTTTCGGATTTTCTTGCAATCTTGTCTATTTCGTCAACGTAGATTATTCCACGCTCCGCACGCTTTATATCGTAATCTGCGGCTTGTATGAGCCTTAAAAGAATATTCTCGACATCTTCGCCTACATAGCCTGCCTCTGTAAGAGTGGTGGCATCGGCTATGGCAAACGGCACATCAAGTATTTTGGCAAGCGTCTGTGCAAGCAGGGTTTTTCCCACGCCCGAAGGTCCAAGCATGAGAATATTGCTTTTATTCAGTGCAACCCCGTCATCATCGGGATAATTTATCCTTTTGTAGTGATTATACACCGATACCGAAAGCGATATTTTGGCTTCTTCCTGACCTATTACATATTCGTCAAGCTTTGCTTTGATTTCCTGCGGCTTGGGGAGTTCATCAAGACTTTTGAAAAACTCCTCGTCCGTGTCGGGAATGTCATCAACAAATTCAGGCTCTACATCGGGATCAAGTATCGACATACAAAGCCTTACACACTCGTCACATATATATACACCCGAGCCTTGTATAATCTTACCTACAATACTCTGCGGCTTTCCGCAGAAAGAACAGCGTATTTCTTCTTTTTTGGGCATTTTTGCAGCTCCTTATCGTTGTGTTATTACCTTATCAATAAGACCATATTCCAGAGCCTGCTGAGCCGTCATGAAGTTGTCACGCTCGGTATCTCTTGCAATAATATCATAAGGCTGTCCTGTTTTTTCGGAAAGTATCATATTGAGCTTTTTCTTTGTCTGTATGATATGGTCGGCATGTATCATAATATCCGTCGCCTGACCCTGTGCACCGGCAAATCTTTTGCCCTTTGTGCCTGCCGCAAGCAGAAATGCTCCCATACTTGCCGCCATGCCCATGCATATTGTAGATACATCACACTTGATATACTGCATTGTATCATATATTGCCATACCGTCCGTTACAGAACCGCCCGGACTGTTGATATACAAGCTTATATCTTTCGTGGAGTCCTGTCCCTCAAGATACAGAAGCTGTGCAACAATAAGACTTGCAGTTACATTATTTACTTCTTCTGTGAGCATGATTATTCTGTCATTGAGCAATCTCGAATATATATCATAAGAACGCTCACCACGGTTTGTCTGTTCGATTACATAAGGTATAGTTGCCATACTAAAAAACCTCCCCTGTATAACTATGATTGACCTTTTCCCTTTTTCTAATCAAAATCACTCTGCTGTTTCCTCTTTTTTCTCAGCCTCAACCGCTGCGTCTTTTACAAATTCAAGTGCCTTTGCAACTTCAAGGTCACTCTTGATATCCTTTGCAGAGAAAACATTCTTTACTTTTTCAACTTCCACTCTGTATGATTTTGCAAGCTCGTCATATTTATTTTCAACTTCCTCGTCAGTTGCGGAAAGTCCTTCAAGCTGTGCAATCTTTTTGAGTGCAAGTCTTACTTTTACCTGTGAAACTGCCTGGTCATGATATGTGTCATGCAAAATTTCTTCTGTCAGTCCCGTGTACTGCATATATGTTTTCATATCCATACCCTGCATACGCAAGTTCATTGAAAACTCGTCAATGATATTATCTATCTGATTTTCGTACATTGCCTCGGGAATTTCTGCCTGTATCAGTTCGGCAAGCTTGTCGGCTACCTGACGCTCTTTATCATTGTCATAAGCCTTTTTCTTGTCATCAGCAACTTTTTCTCTTATATCTGCTTTGTACTCGTCTATGGTGTCAAACTCGCTGACATCTTTTACAAATTCCTCGTTAAACTCGGGTATTTCTTTACCCTGAATTTTATGAAGCTTTATTTCAAACTGTGCAGGCTTGCCTTTAAGTCCTCGCCTGTGCTGTGACCTACAAGGGCATCTTCAAAGCCCGGTATGAATGCACCGCTGCCAAGTGTAAGATTATAATTGGAAGCTGTACCGCCGTCAAATGCCTTACCGTCAACCATGCCTTTGAAATCTATTGTAACTGTATCTCCGCTCTGTGCGGGTCTGTCTGTCACTTCTACACCTGTTCAATTTCTTTTTCAACGTCTTCATCTGTAACTTCCGTGGACGCAGGTACAAACTCTATTCCCTTATAGCCCTCAACAGTCACTTCTTCAGGCTCAACAGTGATTTTTGTCTTTATCACAAGTGCCTCTTTGTCTGCCTTTTCAACGTCAATGTCGGGTACATCTCTTACCATTTCAAGACCTGCCTCATTTGCACCGAATGTTACTGCCATAGGATACAAGTCTTTGATAGCATCTTCATAGAACACGCCTGCTCCGTACATTCTTTCAATGACTGCACGGGGAGCTTTGCCCTTTCTGAAGCCCGGAATATTGATATTCTTTACTTCCTTTTTATAAACCCTGTTGACAGCGTTCATAAATACCGTTCCCTCTACCTCGATAACGAGTTCATAACGGTTTGTGTCCACCTTGTTTGATGATATGAGTTTCATTTTTATTTTCCTCCATTTTTTTCTGAAAAATCAATAGCTATTATAACATACTATTATCAAATTATCAAGTTTTATTTTATCGACATTGGGGTAAAATTTATATAATCACACGCTATCAGCTGAAATTTTATCCCGTACTTTTCTCCGATAAAGGCTTTTTTCGATGCATTTCCACCGTGAACGTGTCCGTAAAAGCACTTTTTTATTTCATACTCCCTCAGAACGTTCATAATTTCCGTACATTCCATGCCGTTGTATATGGGCGGATAATGCAGAAATACAACAGGCTTATATCCTGCCTTTAATGCAGGCTCTACCGACATTTTCAGTCTGCCGACTTCCCTTTTCAAAATAAGCATATCTTCATCTTTTTCGGCATCATAAAACCAGCCCCTTGTTCCGCATATCGCTGTATCTTCCACAACATAATAATTATTATGCAATATGCTCACGCTGTCAAATCCGCTGTCAGATATATACTTATCCATTTTTGACTTTGTTGTCCACCAATAGTCGTGATTGCCTTTTAAAATAATCTTTTTTCCGTTCAGGCTCTGTATATATTCAAAATCCTTGTTTATCTCATTCAGTTTCATTGCCCATGAAATATCCCCTGCTATTACTACCGTGTCATTAGGCTCAACCAGTCTTTGCCAATTATTCCTAATCCTCTCCGTGTAGTTTGTCCAACCGCTGAATATATCCATGGGCTTGTCCGTTCCAAATGACAAGTGCAAATCCGCTATTGTATATATCATGCCTTTATACCAAGACTGTCTAAAACAGCTTTCGGCATTTCGTCAACTTCACACTCAAATGTAAATCTTACTTCCGCATTCTTTAATTCCGCCAGCGGTGCAGGTATTGCCGTCTTTGTCTTTGCGGAAAGTTCATCTACCATTGCAAATTCATCTTCGGGCAATTTCTCATCTGTTACAGCTGTCAATACGCTTTGTGCAAATTTATACGGACTTGCCGTTGACGCTAATATAACAGGCGTATTATCTCCCGTTTCGCTTACATACTGCTGATATACCTTCACTGCTACCGCTGTATGCGTATCACAAAGGTAATTTTCATTCTCATACAGGTCTTTTATCGTTTTCTGAGTATTCTCGTCATCGCAGAAACCGCCCCAGAAATATTTATCCAGCTTTGCCTTTACATCTTCGTCAACCGTATATTTGCCCTCACTCGACAATGCTTTCATAAAGCCTGCCACTTTTTCGGCATTTTCGCCCGTCATGTGATAAAGAAGTCTTTCCAAGTTGCTTGATACCAATATATCCATTGACGGTGACATCGTTGTATAGAACTTTCTCATTTTATCATAAGTGCCTGTTTTGATAAAGTCCGTCAATACGTTATTCGAGTTTGACGCACATATAAACTTCTTTACAGGCAAACCCATATTCATTGCATAGAATGCAGCCAATATATTACCAAAGTTTCCGGTCGGAACGGCTACATTCACATTTTCGCCTGCTTCAATTTTGCCCTCTTTTACCATGTCTATGTCTGCATTGGTGAATATCTTTTTAACGCCTGTCTGTGCGTCGTCAAAATTGCCCTTGATTGCCGCCACGTTGACGTTATTGCCTTTCTGTGTAGCCATTTGACGTTTCTGCATGGGGCTTACTCCGTCAACGGGATAGAATACCATGATTTTTACACCGTCAACATCTTTGAAACCCT
The DNA here is from genome assembly GCA_900317795.1 of uncultured Eubacteriales bacterium. Classification (GTDB taxonomy): domain Bacteria; phylum Bacillota; class Clostridia; order Oscillospirales; family Acutalibacteraceae; genus UBA1213. Next base: position 11,862 of record ONIF01000066.1, read on the forward strand.
CCAAAGCAGCTTTTCCCGTGTCACCGCTTGTTGCAACAAGTATAACTGCCTCTTTGCCGTTGTATGCCTTTTTAACGGACTTTGTAAGCAAATGCGGCAATATCTGCAACGCCATATCCTTGAATGCACAAGTAGGTCCGTGCCACAATTCCAATACAGCCATTTTTGTATTTCCGTTTTCTATATACGAAATGGGTGACGGATTATCCGAACCAAACTTTTCAGCCGTGTAGGCACTATCTACACTTTCACTGATTTCTTCCGCTGTGAAATCTCCGAGAAAATCTCCCATGATTTTCTTTGCTCTGCCTCTGTAATCAAGTTCACACATTGCCTTGATTTCTTCAAGAGAATATTTCGGGAACTCCTGCGGTACAAACAATCCGCCTTCTTCAGATATGCCCTGTGCAATCGCCTGTGACGCTGTCACTACTCTGCTCTTATCTCTTGTACTGTTGTAATTCATACTTATTCCTTCTTTCTTTATTTTTGGAATCAAACTGAAAACAATCTGACTACTCAATAATACACCTAAACACGCCTTCTGTCAAATGTTTTTCTGTTTCGTGGAAGAAAACTTTTTTGCAAAAAAGTTTTCCCCCACACCCCTTTTCAAAAAAACCGAATTTTTAAAGTTTCAAAAACTCAAACGCATTTATCAAATAATTTTTTCATACAAACTCAACTCTGCCCCATACCATGTACGGCAATCATCTTCATAAAAATCTCCAACCCAACATATTCCGAAAACAAAATATTCCGTCTTGGTATTCTGATTCTGAATGTAACTTATTCCATATTCCTCAAACCGCACACCATAATCAAATTTATTTCCTGCAAAATATGGTTCATCATCAAAACATTCACCTTGTACACCAATAGACAAATCTATTTTTGAACGGACAAATTCAATTACTTCAAAATCTTCATCACTGTCATGCTGTATCTCCACATCATTCGATATAT
>ONIF01000188.1 GCA_900317795.1 uncultured Eubacteriales bacterium
TCAGGGATTCCGCGTCTCATTTTATCGCGGGAACGTTTCCTTTGTCCTGGTTGTATCGTTTCGCTCGCGGCTTTTCCTGTTCCCTGTTCCCTGTTCCCTGTTCCCTCGTCTCCCCGACAAATCAAAAGTTACCTGACTGAATAGCTACGCTTCAAGTAAAGATACAGGAGCGCCGATGAGGCGCCCCTGCATGAGCATTGGAGGTTGGTTTTATGACAATACCGACGGTGGAAGACTTGCCGGTGACAGGCCCCCGCCGTTCCGGATTACCTGTGCGCCCACCGGTAAGCCCGGTCGATGGAGCTCTGGTGGTGGCTGTTCTCCTTGCTGGAAGCGTGGGTCTTGCTTCCGGACATGTGCAGGCAGAACTGACCGTCATAGTTGTTGTTGTAGATGGTCTGGTCGCCATGGGGCTTGGTGTTGATGCCGCAGGCCACGTACTTGCCACCGGCCTTCAGTATGACCGCCTCGGAGCCCCAGGAGAAGTGGCCGCCCGCCACCCGCTTCAGCTTGGCGGTGTCGGCGGCAGTGGCCGGTTCCACATCGGCGTGGTAGTGGCCGCCCATGCGCTTGATGCGCAGGCTGATGCCGGTATCGATGTCGTAAATGGTGCCGTAGTGGCCCTTCTTCAGCACATTGCTGCCGCCCTTGAACCAGTTCATCTTGACCACCTTGGATTTCCAGGAGGTGCTGTTTTTCTTTGCCTTCGCGCTGGAATTGGACTTTGCCTTTGACTTGGAGGCGGAGGACAGGTATTTGGTGGGCATGTAACCGGTCTTGCCGTTCAGCTTGACCCTGGCCCAGCTTCCGGACACGGCGGTGACCTTCACCGAAGTGCCCTTCTTCAGCTTAACGCTCTTGGAGGAGCGGGATGCCTTCTTGTACACCTTGGCCGAGGACGAATTCACCTTCGCGGTGACGGACTTTGCCAGTGCAGGCGTCAGGGTGGAGGTTATCAGCAGCGCAATTGCCATCACGCAAATTATCTTCTGTAAACGACGCAGCATAATGGATCCCCTTTCGTTAGATTTTTAAATTCTGCTGCTATTATATTACAGAAGTATTTCAAAAGACGCTTGCGGAAAATAAAGAAAAACGCTATCAATCCGTTGAATTGCTGATTCAAAAGTTAAAAGAACTTATCAAACTGACATATATTTCTGTTTATCTTCAATACCAAAATATATCCGTATCTACCTCAAAAAGCTACTATATAAGCCGTTCCAAGCAAATCACGCAAATACATGAATCACTGCAAAAAAATCATATCGTGTATCTTTGTGGTATAGGGGGAACAGGCAAGAGTGAAACTGCTAAAGAATATGCAGAAATATATTTGTCCTGCTATGACAACACTTATTTTGCAAATTATTCATCAAGTTTAAAGCAAACAGTAGCAAATTTGTTTTTTAATGGTCTTGATGATCGTGAAAAAGAAGAATGGTATTTCGATATTGATAAGAGATATGAATGTAAACTGAATTTGCTCAAATCAGAACAATATTCCGAGAATACACTGATAATTATTGATAATTTTGATATCAATTCCGGCGGCTATGCCAATAATATCGAAGTCCTGAAAGAACTGAACCGGCTGAAAATAAGATTTATTTTTACAACAAGAGGATATAAGGAGAATGAACCGCAGTATATCAAAATAGAAGATTTTTCTGCCCAAGAATTGAAAAAAATGTTTTTTAAAATCAATCCGCAGGACAAAGACAGTAAACAGCGTCAAATACAGGTTGAACAAATTATCACAAAATCTTATTTCCATGTGATGACAATCGACCTGATAGCACATCTTTCAAAAAATCTTTCCTCTTTGCAGGATTATATTGCATTACTTGATAAAGACGGTATCGCAAATTCGGAAAATATATCCGAAAAAATGAAAATAGAAAACAATAAAGACGAAAATGTCAAAAGTGAAGCCGTATATATCCATATCAAAGATTTATTTAATTTCTCTGTTCTTACCAAGATAGCAAAATATATTATGATAAATGCGTGTTTTCTGCCGTCGTCGGGAATGAAACAGCAGCAATTCACCGAATGTATCAAACTTTCTCAATTTTGCGGCAATGCTCAGGGAATTTCCTCTGCCTTTTTCAGCAACGAAGAAATGGAAGAACTGATACAGACCGGTTGGATAAAATATAACAGCTTATCACAAAGAAAAATTGTCATACATTCTCTTATCTCAGAAGTAATCATAAATGAATTACATCCCGAACTGACAACACAAAAATGCAGAAATTTCTTTGTATCATTCCTTGATATGATATGTGAATGGGGAAATAAAAAACTTATTTGCCATGAAGCCGAAGAAATCATTTCAAATGAAGAAAACTTCAATACATTGTCTGAATTGAACGATAATTTTTACAAGGTATTTCAATATATCCCACCGACAAGGGCAATAGAATATATGGCTGTTAATAATACATATCGTGTTGATAATTATGCTGTTTCAGGTGATCGAGTCTTTTATTTTGGTATAGATGAAAAATATATTCTTTCACCGAATATCACACTGAGTTTTTCACATGAAACCTTTGAATATTGTATTTATTTGAAAACACTTGTTTTTACGAGTAAAAAAGCAAACATTATTCAAATGAAATTTAAAAACTGTTATATTGAAAATTTTGAAGCCTCTGATGACTCTGCTTATTGCTCATTTGATGGTGTTTTGTATACTTCTGACATGAAATCGCTTATAAAATGTCCTCCAACAAAGAAAAAACTTGATATTCCAGGAGGAGTTAAGAATATATGCAGTTACAGTTTTTATGAGAATGAAAACATTGAAATTGTTAATATGCCAAAGAGTGTTGTAGAAATTGGTTGGCACGCATTTGATGGTTGCAAAAACCTCAAATATATAAATTTGCCCAAATATATGGAAAGAATTGTTGCATATGCTTTTGCAGAATGTTCAAGTTTGGAACAGGTAATTATTCCCAATGGAATAAAATATATTGAAGATTCTGTTTTTTCAGGCTGTAAAAGTTTAAAAAGCATAAAAATCCCTGATAGTGCAGAACAAATAAAAGAAACTGCTTTTTGGGGGTGTATTGCTCTGGAAGAATTATTATTGTCTAATAATATTAAAGAAATAGAGAAGAATGCGTTTTATCACTGCAAATCTTTAAAAAAACTTGATTTTCCCCAAAGTTTGAAGTCGATAGGAGAACAGGCTTTTGCAAGGTGCAGTAAATTAAGAGAAATAAATATACAAAATCCTGAAACAGAAATTGCGTATACAGCTTTTTTAGGCTGTATTCTCCTCGATGATATACCGCTTGATAAAATTATGGGAAATACAAGCGGTTTGGTTATTGAAAAAGAAAAAAATGAGGTTATTATAAAATCCTGTTCTTATTCTGTCAGTGAGGTAAACATCCCCCCTGATGTTACTGTTATCGGAGTCGAGGCTTTCAGTCAATGTATCAACATTCAAAAAATATGTATTCCTCAGAGCGTTAGGAAAATTTACGGATATGCTTTTGCAGGCTGTTTATCATTGAAAGAAGTGGATATGTCATATACACCCGATACGGGAGCATGGACTTTTATGGGATGTGAAAATCTGAAAATAGTGAAATTGTGCCCGAATACCGAAGAAATCGGGATGGGAGTTTTCAAAGACTGCAAAAAACTTAAAGAAATTATCTTGCCACCCAATTTAAAAGAAATCAATGAAGAAGCCTTTAATGGTTGCTGTTCTTTGCATGAAATAAATGTTCCGTCAGGTGTTACCCAAATTTTTGAAAGTGCATTTAAAGACTGTACAGCACTTCAATCAGTGATTCTGCCTGACGGCTTAAAAAACATTTGGAATGAATGTTTTAAAAATACAGCTATTTCGTATATAGTCATCCCCAAAACTGTAAGACTTGTATTAAAACACATTTTTTTGGACTGTCCAAATCTTCGTAGCATAATGATACTTAATCCCAAACTTGATCCCAAAGAATGGGGCATGGAGTTTTTTAGGGACAATAACAAAGTAAAAAGAAAAAACGAAATGCAGATATATGGTTATATTGGTTCACCCACGGAAAGTTTTGCCAAAAAATATAATTATGAATTTATTCCTATAACTCCAGAATTATTAAAAAATCATATAGTAAATGGAAGTTTTTGGGAATAAACTGACAGCCATATCATTTGCAAATCATTCAGAATTATTATATAATACTGTCAAACAAAAAATGATTATTTAGGAGGAATTTCTCATGAAAACTCAGGTATCTATTTTATTCAAAGGCGACACTGTCAGTTCTACGTTTGTTAAGCTTTGCTCGCTGACTTGGTTCATTAAGATATTCAAGAAACCGCAGATAGCAATCAGTATCGATGGTCAGCCCATGCAGAAGATGACAGCAAGTAAGGAAGCATATGTTTTGGATTTAGCCCCCGGTCAGCATCAGATATCTATGATAGACCTTGACGCTGAGTCAAAAGCAAGAACCAAAAGATTTACTGGCAGATTTGTAGGGTTCTTTGTTGGCTTGGGTACAGGTTCACTGTCCAACGGTGCTATGTTGGGCAAAGCCAGCGGAAATTTGATGGAAGGCAAATCAATAGACCAGAACAATATAAACTTTTTCCTTAATGACGGCGACCTTATGAAAATATCTGTAAAGACCGACCATAACGGCTGCTGCAAGACAAAAATATTGAAATAAAA
>ONIF01000070.1 GCA_900317795.1 uncultured Eubacteriales bacterium
CAGAAAAAAAGAGATGATATTGACAGTAAAAAAATTCTGCGTACCTCTTTTCAATGGCTGTATGCGGTAATACTGCTGTTATTCGGGTTTGTCATATTGTTTACAGTGGTTTTCAAAGTTTCCTTTTTCCGTGTCAATAAAGGCTCTGAAACAAAAAATGCCTGCGTGCTGGTTTCGTCAATAGGCTACTCCCCCGCTGTCGGTGACAAAGTTACCGTATCTTCGGGAAATTCGGGATTTCTCGGACAGATTTCCGCACTTTCGGGAACGGAAATTTCTTTCGGCAGTGATAAAAACAGTTTTGCCAACTGCATTGTATATGAAAATAAAAGCTACTTTTCCCCCGAAGAACTCAAAGAAGTGCTGAAAAACATGAAAGTCCCTCAAAACTGCGTGCTTGTCACGGACATTACTTCTGAAAACGGCTATTTCCGCATTGGCGAAATTGTCCCCGAAAGCCGTATTTCAGGCAGGGCGGAATGTTTTGTATATCCTTTTAATATGCTCGGAAAGCCCATTGACAAACTGTCGGAGGTGTATTGAAAAAATGCCCCAAAATGAAAAAAAAAGAAATCTGCTTGCATTTGTATTTGAAACAGCGGAGTTCCTTACAAAAATATTTGCGGTCATGCTTATTGTCATCACATTTTTTTGCAGGCAGGTCACTGTAAACGGAAATTCCATGAACGACACTCTCCAAAATAATGACAGACTGCTTGTATGGTCATTCTGCTATGAGCCTCAGCCGAACGACATCGTTACAATCACTCACGGTGCAAAGCTTGATGATATGCTTATCAAAAGGGTGATTGCCGTGGGCGGTCAGCGTCTTGACATTGACTACTTCAAAAATGAAGTTTCCGTTGACGGTGTGCTTCTGCATGAGGACTACATAAAAGGCAGAACCATTAAGCCTCAAAGCCCTATCAAAACCACCAATTTCGTCATACCCGACGGATACGTTTTTGTAATGGGCGACAACAGGGAAAACTCTACCGACAGCCGTTCCGTGCTTGTCGATATTGTGCCTGTACAGAATATCATGGGAAAGGCTTTTTTCCGCCTTTTCCCCTCTACACAACCACTTCAATGAAAGGAAAATCACTATGGAAGAAGAAAATAAAAAAAATAAACTTGTCGCACACAAAAAAATCGTCACCGACAAAGATAAAGATGAAACTATCACTGTATCGGATGAGTGGGCAGGGGCGATTTTTACCGCTCTGATAGTCGTACTCCTCATTCTCACATTCTTTGTAAGGCAGGTCACGGTAAGCGGAGGCTCTATGAATGACACTCTCAAAAATGATGACAGACTGCTTGTGACCAACTTCATGTACACCCCCAAAAACGGTGATATTGTCATCATCAGCCACGGCAGTTCTTACAGTGACCCTATCGTTAAAAGAGTGATTGCCGTAGGCGGTCAGCGTCTTGACATCAACTATGACACCAATGAAGTTATCGTTGACGGTGTTGTACAGTATGAACCCTATATCAAAGGCAAAACAAGACAGCTTTCCAATTCCATCTCCCTCGAGGAATACGGAAATATTATTCCCAAAGGCTATATTTTTGTCATGGGCGACAACCGTGAAGGCTCTCTCGACAGCAGAAGCAAGGATATTGGACTTATCCCCGTCAGCAACGTTATCGGAAAGGCTCAGTTACGCATTATCCCCTTTGACACCTTCGGCTCGGTCTATTATAATTCATAATTCATAATGCATAATGCAGAATTATTTTTAATTCAAAATTAGCCAAAATCATTTCGCATTCACAATTCAATTATGAATTATGCATTATGCATTCTTAATTATAAAAGGTTGGTGGGTATGGAAGAATTAAAAAATATACAGTGGTTTCCCGGTCACATGACGAGAACGAAAAGACAAATCCAGTCACAGCTTAAACTCATAGACGCTGTTGCAGTCATACTTGACGCACGTGTCCCCTATTCAAGCTGTAACCCTGATTTGAGGGGGATTATTAACAATAAGCCCCGTATGGTGATACTCAATAAATGTGATATGGCTGACCAAAACGAAACTAAAAAATGGATAAAGGCTTTTAAGGACAGGGGAATTTATGCGGTTGCGGTTGACTGCAAGTCGGGCAGGGGCTTGAATATGTTCATTCCCACTGTTAAAAACCTCCTTGCAGACAAAATTAAATCTTGGGAAAGCAAGGGCATGACAGGCAGAACGATTAAAGTGATGGTTGTCGGCATTCCAAATGTCGGCAAATCCTCTTTTATCAACAGAATGGCAAAACAAAACCGTGCAAAAGTCGAGGACAGACCGGGCGTTACTCGTGGAAATCAATGGTTTACAATCGGAAAGGGCTTTGAACTGCTTGATACACCGGGCGTGCTTTGGCATAAATTCGATGACAAGCAGGTCGGTGAAAGGCTTGCCTATATCGGCTCTGTCAAAGATGAAATTCTTGATACGGAACACCTTGCAGGCAGACTTCTGGAGTATCTCCGTGACAACAATATGGAACAGCTTTGTGCAAGGTACAAAATTGACGGTGAGGAAATTGCGGATTTGCAGGGTTATGAAATATTGGAAGCTGTCGGAAAAAAGCGTGGAATGCTTATCACGGGCGGAGAGGTCAATACAGAGAGGGCAGCCGCTGCCGTTCTTGATGAATTCAGAAATGCCACTCTGGGAAAAATAACTCTTGACAAGGCGGAGGAATGCAAATATGTCAAAATCTGAAAAAACATCCGTGGATATGTTCGCTTTTGAAAGGGAATATATCGAACAGGGATTTAAAAATATATGCGGAGTTGATGAAGCCGGCAGAGGTCCTCTTGCAGGTCCCGTATGTGCGGCAGCCGTCATATTCCCCGAGGGAGTTGTCGTGGAGGGCGTGAACGACTCCAAAAAACTCTCCCCTAAAAAAAGAGATGAATTGTTTGATAAAATAAAAGAAAATGCCCTTGCCTATCACATAGCCTATGCAAGCGTTGAAGAAATTGAGGAACTCAATATACTCAATGCCGCCATGCTTGCCATGAAGCGTGCAGTCGAGGGACTTTCCGAAAAAGCCGATATTATCTTGATTGACGGCAATAAAACACCGTATTTTAACGATATTCCGTGCCGTGCAATCGTCAAGGGAGATGCACTCTCCCACAGTATCGCCGCTGCCTCTGTACTTGCAAAAGTCAGCCGTGACAGACTGATGGAAGAAATGGCGAAAAAATATCCCGAATACGGCTTTGAACAGCACAAGGGCTACGGTACGAAACTCCACAGAGAAAAAATTCTTCAATACGGCACTTGTGAGATACACCGCCCCTCTTTTCTGAAAAAAATACTCAAAGAAAATGATGTATGATATAGGCAAAAAAGGCGAAATTGCCGCACTGAAATTTTATATTCAAAACGGCTATGAATTTGCAGGCAAAAATTACCGCTCAAAATACGGTGAAATAGATATCATTTTGAAAAACTCGGAATATATCGTTTTTTCCGAAGTCAAAACAAGAAAATCAGATGTTTTTGCAAAACCGTCTGAGTATGTTGACAGAAGAAAAAGAAAACGTATTATCAAGACCGCTTGTGAATATCTCATTGAAAATCCAACGGATTTACAGCCACGTTTTGACGTTACCGAAGTGATTTATGACGCTGACGGACATTTTTTTATCAATAATATAGAGAATGCCTTTTGGCAGACTGATGACTATTCGGCATTCTGACAGGAGAGTTTTTTTATGGAATGGGAATTTACTGTACTTAATCAAATTCAGCAGATGAGAACAGATTTTCTTGATAAGCTTATGCCATGTATCACTTTTCTCGGACAATGGTCAATTCTTTGGATAGTGATTGCAATTCTCTGCCTTGCTTTCAGGCAGAAAAGAAAACTCGGCATATCCCTTGCTTTCAATATCGTGATAAACCTTATCGTCTGCAATCTCATTTTCAAACATATCGTGCAAAGATTACGCCCTTATGTTCTCAACGAGTCCTTTCATCTCATAATCCCGCCCGAAAGGGATTTCTTTTCGTTTCCGTCGGGACACAGTATGTTTGCATTCGGGGCGGCTACCATTATTTTTATCTATAATAAAAAAGTCGGTATCTTTGCATATTTCCTTGCGGCAATGATTGCCTTTTCAAGACTGTATCTCTATATGCACTTCCCCACAGATGTTATGATAGGCTCTGCGATGGGCATACTCTTTGCAATGTTCTCTTATAAAATAGAAAAAAATCTCCTTGTAAAACCGAATATACGCAAAATAAAAACAGCACATTAAAAAACGTGCTGTTTTTTTATTAAGAATTCATTGCACACTGCACACTGCACATTGCACATTGCTAATTGCTAATTGCTAATTGAATTGGCGATTTTGGCGAAGTCCTGCATGGTAAGTTCTTCCGCACGGGCTGACGGCTTTATCCCCGACTTTTCAAGCAGGGAATTGATTTGCGTTTTCGGCATTCCAAGCCCTGCACTTAAAGAGTTGGCGGCTGTTTTTCTTCTCTGCATGAATGCCGCTTTCACGACTTTGAAAAACATTGTTTCATCTGTCACTTGAACGGGCGGTTCTTTTAATATGTTCAGCTTTATGACTTCGGAGTCAACCTTTGGTGCAGGCAGAAAACTTCCTGCCGACACTTTGAAAAGCATTTCGGGCTGTGAATAATAATGCACAGCGGCACTGATTGCCCCCGATTGCCTTGTACCCGGTGCGGCACATATTCTTTCAGCCGCCTCTTTCTGCACCATCACCGTAAGGGATTTTATCGGCAGTCTTTCTTCCAAAATACGCATTATCACGGGAGAGGTGATATAATACGGCAAATTGGCACATATCACAACTTCTCCCCCGCCAAATTCCTCCTGTATCAGCTGTTTGAGGTCTAATTTCATTACATCACCGTTGATGACTTTTACATTGTCATGTTCCGACAGCGTTTCCGCAAGTACCGGCAGAAGTCTTTTATCAAGCTCAACGGCAACTGCTTTATATGCAGTTTTTGCAAGTTCGCTTGTCAGAACGCCTGCACCCGGACCTATTTCTATCACTCCGACATTTTCATTACAGCCGCACATCTCCGCCATTTTCGGACAAACTGACGGATTTATCAAAAAATTCTGACCGAGAGCCTTTGAAAATGTAAAGCCGTGCTTTGCAAGCACTCCCTTTACATACGATATATCTGTTAATTTACTCATAAACACATTCCCTTTCTTTGAGAGTGGAGAGTTGAGAGTTAAGAGTGGAGCAGGTGAAAACTCAAACTTTTTCCCTAACACTAATCTGCAAAAAAACAAACGGTTGATTAGGGGAGTAAAGAAGATATATAGTAAACGTCACTGAAAATTTCCTTTTGTCATTCTGAGGAACGAAGTGACGAAGAATCTTTCGAAGATTCCTCGCTTCGCTCGGAATGACATAGGGCGATTTATTTTGTCGTTTACTATAACTCCACTCTCCACTCTCCAAACTCCACTCTATTTCTTTGTCCAGGTTTGGGGGTAGAGGGCGAGAAGTATGGGATAAATTTCAAGTCTGCCGAGAAGCATTGCTATTGAGAGGACTGCTTTGGAGAAATTCGAGTAAACCGCATAGCCCTCCATTGGTCCCGCCCGGTCAAATCCCGGACCGATGTTATTCACGCATGACACCGCTGCACTTAAATTGGTTTCAAAGCTGAGAGGCTCGAATGATATAAGCAGGAACGTGCCTAAAATCAATACCATATATACCGCAAAGTATGTACTTACACCGTTAAGCGTGTTGCTGTCAACAACTTTTCCTTCCATTTTCACGGACTTCACGGAACGGGGGTGCAGAAGTCTGTGTATGTCCTTTTTAATGAGCTTGAAAAGCATCATGGCTCTCGATACTTTCAAACCGCCTGCTGTCGAGCCTGCACAACCGCCTACAAACATCAGTAAAAACAGAATGTTTTTGGAAAGCTGAGGCCATTGATTGAAATCTACACTGGAATATCCCGTGGAGGATATAATGCCCGCAACCTGAAAGGAAGAATGTCTGAACGAGTCGGAGAAGTTCTGATATATCGGGAAGATGTTCCATGTGATGACGGTAACGGACACCGCTATCATTCCGAAATAACACCATAATTCCCTGTTGGTAAAGACGGTTTTAAATCTCTTTAAGAGAATGAGATAGTAAAGATTGAAGTTAATGCCGAAAAGGAGCATGAATATGGTGATAACCCACTGTGAATAGGGACTGTAACCCGAAAGCGAGTCGGCTTTGATGCCGAAACCGCCTGTACCTGCCGTGCCTATCGCATGGACAAGGCTGTCATAAAGGGGCATATCGCCTATGACGAGAAAGAAAAATTCCAGTACCGTCAATGCAAAGTAGATGACATATAAAATTTTGGCGGTATCCTTTGCTTTGGGGACAAGCTTGCCTATAATCGGTCCTGCCATCTCTGCACGGAGAATGTGCATGGCACGTCCCGAATCCGTGCCCGAATTTTTGGGAATGACCGCCATGATAAGCACAAGCACTCCCATACCGCCCAGCCAATGCGTGAAGCTTCTCCAAAAAAGCATACCTTTACTCATGCTTTCCACGTCTGTCAGAATAGACGCACCCGTTGTGGTAAATCCGCTGACCGTTTCAAAGAAAGCGTCAAATACATTGGGGATTTCTCCGCTTATCACAAACGGCACACACCCAACCGCTGAAAGCACTATCCATGCAAATGTGACGATAATAAAGCCCTCTTTTGCATAAATGATTTTATTGCTCGGCTTTGATATGACGGTCATTAAAAAACCCATTATAAGTGCCGCAATCGTCATTATCGAAAAACAAAAAATACTTGTTTCTTCCCAGTAAATGAGCGATACCAGCAGCGGCAATGTAAAAAGTATTCCCTCCAGTATCACAATTTGTCCTATCGTGTAAAAAATCATTCGTCTGTTCATTTCAAAACCCTCACTTGACTATATCAGACAGGTCATTTAATCTCTGGTCAGAGCCTACTACCACTATGACTTTATCGTTTTTCATAATAAAATCATCACCTGCGGGAATGATAGGCTTTCTGTCACGGATTATTCCTGCTATCAGTATATTTTTCTTTAACGTGAGGTCACGCAAAGGAATATTTACCTGCTTGAAATCGGACTTTACATTAAATTCAAGTACTTCTGCCTTATCGTCCATGATATTATACAGCGTTTCCACGTTGCTGCCTCTTGAATTTTCCAAAGCCCTCGCATATCTGACTATCACATCAGACACGATTTTTTTGGGAGATATGATACAATCCAATCCAAGCCTTGCCGCCATGCCTGCCAATTCATTTCTGTTTATCTTTGAAATGACCGTAGGCACTTTCTGATTTGCCGCAAATATCGAAATCAATATATTTTCTTCGTCAATTCCCGTCAAGGCAACGAATGCATCAAGCGTTTTCAAGCCTTCTTCCAATAAAAGTTCCTGTTGTGCCCCGTCACCCTCAATGATGACTGCTTTATCAAGGCTGTCGGAAAGTTCTTCACATTTTTCGTGGTCTTTTTCAATGATTTTCACACCGTTTCCCGAAGCCGTCAGCATTTTGGCAAGATAATAGGCTATCTTACTTCCGCCAAGTATCATTATATCCTTTGCCTGCTTTTTATCTGCACCAATGGCACGCATTAACTTCTGTATCTCAGACGGTGACGCTGTCAAGCCGATTTTATCGCCTGCCATCAGCTGAAAGTTGCCTGAGGGAATATACACTTCCTCTCCCCTCTGCACTACGCATACAAGAAATTTTGCTTTGAACTTACTCCTCAAATCCATGAGTTTCACTCCCGCAAGTGCCGAACCCTCTTTTAAAATCATCTCTATTATCTCAAAATTTCTTTGAGAGAAAGTCTGTATCTTGACGGCTGACGGCAGTTTCAATATATTAAACATCTCCACTGCCGCAAGCATTTCGGGATTTATCGCCATAGACAAGTCAAGCTGCTGTTTGAGAAATCCTATATTTTTCTGATTATATTCGGGGTTTCTCACTCTTGCAATCGTATGCTTTGCCCCCATTTTCTTTGCAATAAAGCAGCTTATCATATTGAGTTCGTCAGATGATGTTGCGGCTATGAAAATTTCGGCATTCTCAACTCCTGCCTCTGTCAGCATTTCGCAGTCCGTGCCGCTTCCGCATACCCCCATGACATCATACATATTCGTCATTTCATTGATGACCTTTTCATCTGTATCAATGCCTACAACGTCATGCCCCTCTTCCACAAGGCTCTCCAATATAGTCGAACCTATCTTTCCGCAGCCTACAATTATAATATTCATTTTTCCATACCTCTGTTTTGAAAAATATTTTCTACTGTAAATGAGCAAAACCGAAAATTTGCACAAAGAAATATGCCCGAAACAAATTTTATTTGATTTCAACTTTATTTCTGCCCTCGTGACCCCTCCGTCATTTCATCACTTACGTGATGAAATGCCACCTCCCCTTTCAAGGGAGGCAAGCCGAGTTTTTGGCTTACAATCATTTTTTTAATTGCGGTCTATAAAAAATAATAGAAGTACACTAAAAATTTTGCTGTAACCACTCCTGCCTCCCCTGAAAGGGGAGGTGGCAAAAATTGACAATTTTAATTGTCAATTTTTGACGGAGGGGTCGGAGTTACATATATTTGTTCGGTTTCACGAAAAAACAGAAATTTGCTCATTTATGGTTTTCTATATTATAGCACATTGCCTACTAAAAATACAAATCTTTTTCATGGATTTTATGGATTTTTATAAAAAGATATGCTATAATATTTTCATATTCAGAGAACGGGGGATTTTTTTATGAACATAACTCTTTTAGGCTGTGGAAGATGGGGTTCTTTTATTGCATGGTATCTTGATAAAATCGGTCACAACGTGACAATATGGGGACTTTCCGACGCTCCGCAGTTCATTGAAATCAGGGATACAAGAAAAAATAATATGCTTACTTTCAGAGAGAGCATTAAAGTGACGGATAATCTTGAAAGTGCCGTTGCAAGTGCAGATGTGATGATTATTTCAATCAGCTCTCAGGCGGTGCGTTCATTTATTCCCAGAGTTGCCGCACTTGATATTAAAGGTAAAAAAATCGTTTTATGCATGAAAGGCATTGAAGTTTCAACGGGAAAGCGTCTTACCGAAATCGTGGAGGAATTTGTGACGGAGGAAACGCCTGTTGCAGTATGGGTAGGTCCGGGACACCCGCAGGACTTTAGCAACGGCATTCCTAACTGTATGGTAATCGACTCCCGACACGACGACCTTAAACATGAATTGATCCGTGAATTTTCAAGTGAGCTTATCAGATTTTACGTCGGAAATGACTTGATAGGCACGGAAATAGGTGCAGCCGCCAAAAATACCGTAGGCATTGCCGCAGGTATGCTTGACGGACTGAATTTATCCTCTTTAAAGGGTGCTTTAATGTCAAGGGGTACAAGGGAGATTTCACGTTTGATAAAAGCAATGGGCGGAAATGAGCTTTCCGCATACGGCTTGTGTCACTTGGGCGACTATGAGGCAACCCTTTTTTCAAAATACAGCCATAACA
>ONIF01000186.1 GCA_900317795.1 uncultured Eubacteriales bacterium
TTTTCTGTTCTTTCTTTTCTTCTTCATCGCTTTCACCCGTGAAGTCGAATACAGGAGGTTCTATTTTCTGTTCTTTCTTTTCTTCTTCATCACCTTCACCCGTGAAGTCGAATACAGGAGGTTCTATTTTCTGTTCTTTCTCTTCTTCATCGCTTTCACCCGTGAAATCGAATACAGGAGGTTCTATTTTCTCCTCTTTCTTTTCTTCTTCATGAGATTCAGCCGTCACATCGGGAGAAGAATCCGTTTTTTCTTCGGCAGGGGAATCTTCAACAGGAGGACTTCCCGAGAAAAAGTCAAATACAGAGGGTCTGGGAGTAGCTGACGAAGTTTCGGGGAGCTGAGATTTTTCGGGGGGCAAATTGCGGTTGTTTTCTTCACTGCCGTCGAGAACATCTCCCGAAGATTCTATAAATACTTTGCTGTTTTGGTCGCCGTTTTCCCTGATATTTTCGGGAATCTGATACATATGGATATTGGGGGTTATGCCGAACATAGGCACATTCCAGTTAAGTGCATAAACAAGCGTTTCCACTACATAGCAAGCCCACTTTTCAGCCATACAAGCGTCCTGGGTAAGTACCTTTATTGACTGGAGTATTGCAATGCACTTATCTATTTCGGGTTCATCATGAGCCATATAAAGAGCGTTGCAGACACCCTGTTCATATGCATCAAGAAATGCCTTTCTTTCTTGTTTGAGGTCGGGAATGTACTCATCAAGCAATGAGCGAAGCTGAAGACCGTCCATCATTATTTCAAGACCGTAACTTTTAATGATATACCTGAGAGCCTCTTTGGCATTGTCAAAGGTCAGTCTGTCCTCTTCCTGATTGTCAAGCTCCGCACCGCAGAACGGACATTTTATTATCAGACTTGCCCTTGCATTCGTTTTCCATTCACTTCCGCACGTTTTACACTGCATCAAATATCACCGTCCTTTCGGGAATTTCACAATAGCATGAAAGTCCTTTCATCATCATAAAAATTTCCTCTCTGAAAATAATTTAACTGTATAAACTATACTAAATTTCCGCTGAAATTTCAATAGGTAAATCCAATTTTTTGTACATTTCAACAAATGCAGTCGGATTTTTGATACCATTTCAACAAAAAAATTTTTTATCCGACTGTCAATCAAAAAACATACTGCCATTACAAAACACATAACAACAGTCTTTCATCAACAACCGTTATATGTGTAATTATACTAAATTTTCACTTATAAATCAATAATTTTCTGCACTTTTTATAAAAATACCATACAAATTTATTTTGTGATTTTTGAGTATTTTACATAAACATAAACGCTGTACAAAAAAAGCTTGTTTTTTAACAAAAAAATATCACTTCAATAATTGAAATTATATATATTTCATGGTATAATTGACAGGAATAATTATCATTTCGGAGGATTTTTGATATGGAAGACAATATTTACAGAAAAGCAAGAAAAAAAGCAGCAAGAAATCAGCCCCTTTTGAATAACTGCGAGAGTGCACAGGATCTTGTTTATATAGAGCGTACGAAGCTTTTGGGAATAGAAAGCGGAGATAAAGTGCCGAGTCCCGATGATGTGGTATCAATGGCAAAGGTGTATGACGCACCCGAACTGTGCAATTACTATTGTACCAAACAATGCCCCATCGGTCAGGACAACCCCACTCTCATATATGAGGACCTCAGCGAAATTGCGGTACGTCTTATGTCAGCCCTGCACTTTCTCAACAAGGCAAATGATACGATTTATCAAATTCTCGAGGACGGCAGAATTGACGAGTATGAAAGAGAGGACTTCAAAAAGGTGATTGCCACTTTGAAAAAACTCTCTTACTGTGCGGATTCCCTCGAACTCTGGGCAAAGAAAAACGGACTGGAATAATTTATAGAAAAGCTCTTGAAAAAATCAGAAAAATAAGATAAAATAATTAACAGTGAAACGGAAAAAAATTTTAAAATTCATTTTCCATTTTCCATTTTCAAATTTCCATTTTATAAGGGGGGCTTGGACTCATGCATTTTGCAGGACTTTCGGATACACTTGAAGCAAAGGAGCTTGCCGGCTATTTCACGCAGTTTTTTGAAATATATGGGGGCAAGCCCAAAAATATGACAGCGTTAAAGGATCTTTATGAACTCGCATACAGGCAGTGGGACACTTATGAACCGCTGGAAGATGAAATGTCAGATAAAATTTCCGACTATCTCATGTCGGCAATACAGCTCAATTCATACGACATTATGGACACGGTTTTAAGCATAGTCGAAAATCTGTCTTTAAAAAACGTGTTTGAATACATAATTGAAAAAAAAGATTATATCACCAATCCGTCAGTCCGTACACTCGTTGACGAGGCGGAAAATGACTATTCCGACACTATCGGAAATCCTTTTGAATTTATTGAGTAAAACTATCAACGGGGAGAGTGGCTTCTATGAAAAAATATTTCGGCATATCATGCGTTATCCTTGCAGTTTTTTTGACACTTTCAGCCTGTTCGGGAAACAATGCGGAAGATGAAAGTTCTTTTGAACAGGTTTCCGTGATAAACAGAGAACTTACCGCTTATGAAAGAAATGCTATGAAAGACGCTGTCGAAATCCCTCTTGAAAATGCCTGCACCACCCTTTATGAATGCGTGTGCAAAGGCTCTGTCACAAAAAGCTCGGCTTTGGGAAAATTTTCATTTTCCGACATGATACCCGAGGGAAATGCCTCCCCTGCACAAAAAATAAAAGCGGCAAATCTCCTTACTTTGAGAAATGCCGTTGAATATTTTGAACTTGAAGAAATATATACAAACGAAAATATAAAACAGTACGGCTATATGACGGCAAGCTATACCGATGCAGGTCTTATCAAAGGCACCGTTGTCAATATATCTTCATTTGAAAAACTCTCAAACGATTTTGCACGCTTTGAAAGTATGGATATGAAATTAGGCGATTTCATCAACGGAAAACTGCTCATGTCTTAATATATCCCCTGAACAGTTACCTCTCCCGATGAAATATTCATTTTTTCTTTATCTTCCGTTTCTATGACAAGCTCGCCCAAAGGCGTTATGTCAACCGCCTTTCCCGTGAGGGTTTTCTCTCCACGTCGAACCGAAACATTTTTTCCGAGAGTGGCACACAATTTTTTGAAATTCTCCATTTCATCAAGTGAAATGCTTACAAGAAATGAAGTCATCACTTTGTCGAGGTATGTCAGCACCGTTCGGAAAAACTCCGTTTTATCAATATTTTTACCCGTTTCAATCAGTAAAGAAGTTGCTTTGTGCCGTATTTCTTCGGGAAATGCGGCATTATTTACATTGATTCCTATACCCGTGATAAGATAGTCCATGCGGTCACTCTGTGCAGCTATCTCTGTCAGTATTCCGCAGACTTTTCTGTTTTCTATGATAATATCATTCGGCCACTTGATTTTGGCATCAAGTCCGGTGTATTCTCTTATGGCGAGGCATACGGCATATCCTGCCGAAAGCGTGATAGAGGCGATGTCACTCGGCGGAAGGTCTGCACGGAGAATAAAAGAAAAATACAATCCGCCGTTGTCAGACTGCCATTGTCTGCCAAATCTGCCCTTGCCTGCCGTCTGTGAATAGGCACACACAACTGTACCGCTTTCTTCATTTATCCTTGCAAGCCTTTTCAATTCATTGTTTGTGGAATCGGTGCTTTTCAATAAAATAATTTTCATGCCGAGTGTTTCGGCATTGAAACTTAACTTTTTTTCGTCTATCATGTCAAACACGTTTTCCAATTTATATCCCCTGTTTCTCACGGAATTGATTATATATCCCTCGTCTTTCAACTGAGAAATATGCTTCCAGACTGCACTCCTTGTAATGCCGAGATTTTTGCTCAAATCCTCCCCCGACACATAGCCGTCTGCATTTTTCAGTACAGAAAGTATCCTATCTTTCATATTTCCACCCCGATAATCTTTTTGAGTTCAGAAATCATTTTCTCCAAATCTTCGCATATTTTATCTTTATCATTAAACAAATCTTTAAAGAGCTGATTTATATTTTCCTCAAAATCATCAGGTAAAATTTTGCATTTTTCCCTGCAAATGCGAACAAGCCTTTTTTCACCCGTATGAGTGAGTTTATTCAATGCAAATATTATATCAAAATACGATTCCATAAAAGCCGAAGTCCTGTGATTGATACTTACAACATCATTTCTTTCAACGGCTTTTTTTATTTGAAATTTATAGGCAGGCATTTTTTCGGACAAAAGTGCCATATTTCTTTTGATAATATTTTCTTTAAGCTTTTCGGGATATTCAACAGAAAACCTTTTTTGAGCCTGTGCGAGCCTGCCGTTTCTGTCGAAGATGATTTTTGAATTTATCAGATTATGCCATATACACGTAGTATAGCCGTTATGTGCATTGTATCTTTCAACGACATCTGCCACGCCCTCACATATATCATTCAAATCACGGTATAATATATCAATGTCAATACCGTTTTTCAGAGTGCAGTTATCTTCATATTCCCAGAAATGATTTCCTATTTCCATGTAAGAACAGAATTCGGATAATATATTTTTCCTTTCCGTTTCGGAAATATTTTCCGTGCAGTATATATACACGTCATAATCCGACTTTTCATCAAAAATTTCCCCCGCCCTTGAACCGCCCAAAGCGATTGCCTCAACAGACGGCATTTCGGAAAATTTTTCAAAAATTCTTTGTACCATTTTACTCTCCCCCAAAAATCAAGC
>ONIF01000362.1:0-1488 GCA_900317795.1 uncultured Eubacteriales bacterium
AGCTGTATGCTTGAAAAGTCCTCCTGCAATTTCCAGCCGTGAGTTAAAACATTGTCGGGATTGGAAAAGGCAACTTTTACGGGAGTACCTGTGATTTTTTCGATTTTCTGTGAGTAATCATGCACGGAATTGAATTTCAGCACAAAACTGTATTTTATTTTCCCGTCGGATATATCTTTTGAATACTCCATCGTTTCGGGACAGTATTTCTGTACGACTTTGTCAAGGGAGGTTTCGGTATTTGAACCCGTTGTGCTTTCGGGGAAAGTCATTGTAACAGTTCGTGAACCTGCAAAAGCATTGTCAAATTGGAGAGAAGTTGATATATCGACAAATTCCTCTTTTTTCTGAGAGCAGGAGGCGAGAATGACAGCAGATGACATGATTGCAAGCAAAATCAAAGTAATTTTTTTTAACATTTCAATCACTTCCTCTATTTTTTAATTATTTTGCATAAATAGGAATGGGAAAATTTGTAGGGCGTGCCAATATGCTTTCATTGACTTTAGCCCTTTAAAGTGCTATAATATTCGAGTAATTTTAATTTTCGGAAAGTATCTTTTCGGCATTTTGATATAAAATCAGATTTTTTTCGGTGTCGGATATGCCCGACATGGACTTGAAATGTTCAAGATATGCTTTCTGGTCGTTCCAAGGACTGTCTGTGGCAAACAGAATTTTATCCGCACCATGTATTTTAATGACTTCTGCGACTTCTTTTTCGGTAGTGTAACACCAACTGCCGAGTTCCGAAAATGAACAGCTTATATCAAGATAACAGTTACTGCCGAGAAGATATTTTTTTACATCTTCATGCACTTTGATACCCCCCAAGTGTGCAAATATCATAAAAGGCTCTTTAACACCCGTTTGGGCATGGACTTTTTCAAGAGTTTCCCTTGCTTTTTGGGGGTGACAATGTATGACTTTAAATGCAGGGTCTGCCCCTGCATGAGTGACAATTTTCAAGCCTTGTTTTGCACATTCCGTAATGATTTTTACATATCTTTCATCATATATAAATGTGTCGGTATAATCGGGGTGGATTTTTACGCCTTTAAAGCCGTTTTCTTTTAAGAATTTCAGTTTTTCTTCAATATTGTCATCATCGGGGTGTATTCCACCGAATGACACAAGATTTTTATAATTCCTGTTGATGTCAAGGGCAAATTTGTTTATCGTATCAAATTGTCCTTTGCGTGTCGCAACGGGAAGTATCACGGATTTATCTATCCCTGCATTTTCCATGCTTTCAAGCAGTGCATTCAAAGTGCCTTTTGTGTATATTTTCACATCGGGGGCAGAACTCATTAAAGTATTGATTGTACGTTCTGCAATTTTGTCGGGATAGACGTGTGTATGAAAATCGATTACCATAATTTTACCTCGTTTATTTTAATATGTGCTTACAATATAACACATATTATTTTAAAAATATTTCTTTAAAAGAATAAAAAGAAGGAGAAAAAACAAAATGGATATGTTCAT
>ONIF01000362.1:1531-4012 GCA_900317795.1 uncultured Eubacteriales bacterium
GTAGGCATCTATTGTCGCAAGCAGGCAACAGATGTAAACGGCTTTGTGCTTGGCAACAGGTCGGTAGGTCCGTGGCTTACGGCTTTTGCATTCGGTACATCTTACTTTTCAGCTGTCATTTTTGTAGGTTATGCAGGTCAGTTCGGCTGGAGATTTGGTCTTGCGTCAACGTGGATAGGCTTGGGAAATGCCTTTATAGGCTCTCTGCTTGCATGGAACATTCTCGGCAGAAGAACCCGTGTTATGACACAGCACATTGATTCCGCTACCATGCCCGACTTCTTTGCAAAAAGATACAATTCCAATGCACTCAAAATTGCGTCTGCTGTAATCATATTTATATTCCTCATTCCTTATACAGCCTCTCTGTATAACGGTCTTTCCAGACTGTTTGAAATGGCTTTTCACATTCCCTATGCGTATTGTGTAATTGCTATGGCAGTTCTTACAGGTGTATATGTAGTTCTGGGCGGTTACATGGCTACGGCTATCAATGACTTTATACAGGGAATTATCATGCTGTTCGGTATCGTTGCGGTTATAGGGGCGGTTCTCAAAATAAACGGCGGTCTTACCGAAACAATCGCACTTCTCTCACAGGAGAGTACTACCACCGCAGGCGGAAAAGAATTTCAAGGGGTATTTACATCATTTTTCGGTCCCGATATATGGGGCTTGATAGGCGTTGTCATTCTGACATCTCTCGGTACTTGGGGACTTCCTCAGATGGTGCAGAAATTCTATGCGATAAAATCGGAAAAATCTATCAGTACAGGCACGATTGTTTCAACAATATTTGCAATCATCGTTGCAGGCGGTTGTTATTTCTTGGGAGGATTTGGCAGACTGTTCGGTGAAATGGGTGCAGACGGCAAGCCCGTTGGCGGATATGATTCTGTTATCCCGAAAATGCTTGAAAACCTTTCACCGGTGCTTATCGGTATCGTTGTAATATTGGTACTTTCGGCTTCTATGAGTACGCTTTCAAGCCTTGTTTTAACATCAAGTTCGGTGTTGACTATGGATTTCATCGACCCCGTATTCTACAAGAAAAAGGCTATGGAAGATAAGAAAAAAGTTCTCTGCATGAGAATATTTATTGTATTCTTCATTGCAATTTCCGCTATTATTGCAATCGTTCAGGCAAGTTCACCTGTTATGTTCATTTCTCAAATGATGGGTGTTTCATGGGGTGCTTTGGCAGGTGCTTTCCTTGCACCGTTCATGTATGGTCTTTACATGAAGAAAGTGTCAAAAACGGCTGTATGGGTAAACTTTGTACTCGGTATCGGCATTTCGGGTGCGTCATTTGTATGCAACCTTGCAGGCGTTAAATTTGATAATGCCGTATTGGAATATTTCAAATCTCCTATCAATGCAGGTATGCTTGCTATGGTATTGGGAATTGTTATCACTCCGATAATCACTTTCATAGCACCTGCAAAGGACATGGACAGAGTGGAAAAAATATTTGCTTGCTATGACAAGAAAATTACGGTATCATATAAGCAGGCTATCAGCGGAGAGGAAGCCGTTGAAGAAACAGAAGTAAAAGAAACTCCCAAAAATACAGCTCCAAAGAGAGCTAAAAATAAATCAAATTTAAGGAAAAGGAAATGGTAAGAAATGATGTTTCAGAAAGACATTGAAACAATGCCAAGACAGGAAATTGAAAAACTCCAGCTTGAGCGACTGAAAGAAACAGTGAAATACTGTTATGACAATGTACCGCTGTATCACAAAAGACTTGATGACGCAGGCGTGGGTGACGGCTCTAAAATCAGGGTTCTTTCCGATATAGAGTATATTCCTTTCACGACAAAAGATGATTTCCGTGACAACTATCCTTTTGGAATGGTTGCAACTCCCATGAAAGACATTGTCAGAATACACGCTTCCTCAGGTACAACAGGAAAGCCCACGGTTGGCGTATATACAAAAGAGGATATTAAAATTTGGGCTGATTTGGTTGCCCGTGTAGCCGTTGCAGGCGGTGTTACTGCTGATGATATTATACAAATCAGTTTCGGTTACGGCTTGTTTACGGGTGCTTTGGGACTTCACTACGGCATGGAAAATATCGGTGCAACAGTTATCCCGGCATCTTCGGGCAATACAGAAAAGCAGTTGATGATGATGCGTGACTACGGTGTAACAGGACTTGTTGCAACACCGTCTTATGCATTGTATCTTTCGGAGGCTGTCAAAGAGGCGGGCTATCCGCTTTCGGATTATTCTTTGAGATTGGGTATACTTGGTTCAGAGCCTTGTACACCTGCCATGCGTTCACAAATAGAAAGCAATTTCAATATCCGTGTATCAGATAACTATGGTATGACAGAATTAGGCGGACCAGGTGTATCAGGCG
This sequence comes from uncultured Eubacteriales bacterium, assembly GCA_900317795.1. Lineage (GTDB taxonomy): Bacteria > Bacillota > Clostridia > Oscillospirales > Acutalibacteraceae > UBA1213. Next base: position 3,900 of record ONIF01000362.1, read on the forward strand.
ACTGTGAGGCAAGAGATGGTATGCACTTTGCAGAGGACCACTTCTTACCTGAAATTATCGACCACGACACAGGCAAAAGACTTGGTGAAGGTGAAGTTGGTGAGCTTGTTATC
>ONIF01000090.1 GCA_900317795.1 uncultured Eubacteriales bacterium
TGACGGCACGATTGCAAAGAAATACTTTACCGTGACCGTCACCAAATAAAAATTATTCCCCACAGAAACCAAAATTTTCTGTGGGGATATATTATGGTTTGTTTTATTTCGCCAACTGCGGTGTGATAATCTCATCAATAATGAACTGTGCCGTTTTTTCTATATCCTCAAAAGCGACTTTTTTCGGAAGCTCCACTCCAAAAGCTTTCCTTGCTTTCTCAATCAAGTGATTGGTATAAATCAGCGTTCCGTCTTTAACATCTTCAATGCCGTCAAGTGCCATGGATTCACGGTTAGTTTTATTCATCTCTTCATAGCAGAAAACAGACTCATCAATCCATGCATCAAGTTTATCATTCCTGTAACCAATGATGACAGGATAACCACCGATTTCCCCGAACACACCGGGAGTGAAAATCCGCTTATTCTCACCCGTCCTAACAGCACTGATTACAGCATCAATGATGTCATAGTTACTGGAAGCATTCATCATATTACGCTGAGTATCCACCGGCATTGCAATTTTACAGCGGCTGAAAATTTCATTGTGGTCAAGAGCCTGTTCTTCCCCTTTGTAATACACTTTCAAGGGAAGCTCCACTCCCTCCGTCTGTCCTTCCTTGCTGATACATACGTCATGAAAGTGCCCTGCCGCAAACATCACACCGACATTCCAGAAGTCTTTAACACCCAAAATATCAGCTGCCGCAAACTTGATACGTGGAATTAAATGGTTCAGATTTCCCGAACCGAAATCGGGATATGCTTTGCCTGCACTCTTCAGCCACGGAATAACAGCGTCGGAATAAGATGTGTTGATAACAACTGCATTGGTATCGGCTTTGTCGCAGGCTTCCATCACGTTTTTTGTGAAACGGACAGCAAGAGGAGTCCAAATGCCATAAGCCCTAATGTTGTTCCAGCTGATACTTCCATACTTCAAACCGGGATATGCACGGCTGGAATTAACAATGAAGTCCGGAGAGTGTTTTTCTATCGCAGCCTGAATGGAGTTTATATCGGTCAGTTCAACACCGTCTTGAATTTCGATAACAGTCCTGTTAAGACCACGAATTAAGGCGGCTACACGAACAATATTTACATTTTTTTCCATTTTGTCACGGTTGCGACCAACCACTACCACTTTGACAGCCTCGTCATTTCTGCTTACGAGGTAATCAAGCAGGTATGTGCCGACACTTCCCAAACCAATAATCATGACAGTAATACTGTTGTTTTTTACATGATTTTCCACAGCACCCAATCTGTTCTGTAATGATTTCACTTTTTATTCCTCCAGTAGTTCAAAATGTTCCTGTAATCTTCCCTTGTGTTGCAGTTAACCCAATGATTAAACTTAATCAGTTTGATGGAATCGGCTGATACTTTTTCTATGTACCTTTGTATGATTCTCAAATTTGTTCCGTCAATCTCTGACTTTCCAAATTCATCATTTGCCGACTTCAACGCATCGGCATTTACAAATTTCCAGATTTGACCGGAATTAAGAATGCAGGAGAACGGCTCGTCTATCGTCAGCAGACCATGTGCACTGTTAAAGGCATATTTATACCTGCCGTTTCCGTCACGGTACAGCACTACTGCCCTATTGGCATAGATAGGCTCACCCGTATATGTCAAAACCGACTTTTCAGACCGGATAATACTGTCAAACGAGTCATTGTCTATGTCCAAATCTCCTTCTGCGAACAGTACTTCATCGGATTTGTATTCCATTGCTTTCCGGATACCCAGAAACAAACTATATCCCGATGACAAATCCTTATAATGATTATTCTTCAAAAGCTCTGCCTGCGGAAAATCGTGTGCCAATTCTGTACGGCAGAATGCTTCAAGAGCCTCGAATTTGTATCCGCCGACAATAATAATCTTGTCCATATAAGAACACTTTAACAGAAGATGATACAGCAATGTATTTCTTGCACTATTCTCCGTATAGATTGCTTTCAGTTCTTTTTTATTTTCCGGGACTCCTTCATTAAACCTGCTTGAAATCCCGGCAACAGTGATAATTGCCGTCTTCATTTCATACCCGCTTTCAGATAATTCGCAATACATTCGTCAAGACCTTTATCAAGGTCAACTATCGGCTTCCATGCCGTCCTTGTACGGATTTTTTCCGTGGACAGAAGCCTTCTTTCCGGATCGGACTTGCGGTATCCGCTAAACTCAATAACCGGATTTTCAATCCCCATTTTAGACGCACACAGCTTTGCAAGGTCAATGATGGAAATTTCCTCATCTGTGGCGACATTATATACCGTTCCGTCAAGTGCCGAGTCTGTGCCTGCCAAAGCAAGAACCGCTGAGCAACTGTCGAAGTTATTCAGGAAAGTTCTTCTGTTTTTCCTGCTGTTTTCCAACAGTACGACTTTCCCGTTATTGCGAAAGCTGTTGATAATGAAAGGAATGATGTGTTTCGGATAACGCTCATTTTTGCTGTAAACATTTGCAAAACGGATACTGCAGCCTTTGATTTTTCCTTCGTCAACCGCATCTTTAATAAAGAACTCCGTCATCAGTTTTCCGACAGCATAGCTGGTTCTCTGGCTGTGTTCCGCAACGGACAGCGTCAAATAATCACTCTCTTTAACCCCACCGTTTTCGTTCCATGAATTCATGGAATATACTTCCGATGTGGAACAGTTAATATATTTCCCTGCACCGACACTGATTGCCTGCTGAAGAAAGTCATTCATTCCCTCAACATTCGTTTCAAATGTTTCATACACATGGTAGAAGTGTTCCGTGTGGACAACCGCTGCACAGTTGATGTAAATTACCTCATCATAGCCGTCTTTGAGAACCGCTACACGCTGTTTGAAGTCTTTCATCTGTCCCTTATTGTTCAAATCATACTCAAAGAACTCAAAACGGTTATCATTGATGCGGTCAGATACCGTTTCGATAGAAGAAGCATAAAAATTATCAAAACCAAGGATATGGTCGTCACTGTCATCTGTCAGTATCTGACGGACAAGTTCATTTCCGGTCATGCCTGTAACTCCGCTGATTGCATACAGTTTTCTCATATTTTTCCGCCTTTCGTCATATTCCTCTTGTCAGCCTCGTTTTATAGAATTCATCAACTTCATTCGGATACAGGGACTGTTCATACTCCACATCATACTCCACTGCCCGCAGCTCCACTCTTTTCGATGGAAGAAAAAACACCGCATACTGTGCAAAAGGGTTCTGATTTCGTGGCTGTCCTACCGAACCCGGATTGATAAATATGACTGCTTTCTTGTTACGCAGTTCGGGATTTTCAATCGGATAAAAGTGTGTAAAGCAATGCGAGTAATGGGAGTGACCTCCAAAAACCATATCATATCCGACATAGTTTCCACGCACGTTCCGAGGTTCAATCGCTTTCCAGTAGCAGTCATCCAGAGAACCATGAACCGCAAGGCATTTCAATCCGCTGATTTCAAATTCCTGTCTGCCTGCCGTATTCATGTTGTTTTGAATATAAAAAATTGATTCATCTGACAGCTGCCCCGCAGTATATTCTGCCATAACACGCCCACGGTCTGAGGAAAGACGCTCTAAGTCTTTATCTATAATCAACTTCTCGTGGTTTCCCCAGATATTCACAATTATTTTTTTCTTCCAGTCACCCACTTCAAGCCTTTTCAGCTTCTGCACGATTTCATTTGACCTCATTCCGTAATCAATAAGGTCACCAAGAAGAATGATACCCTCAAAGTCCTCTCCGTCGCAGTCCCGCATTACCGCATTGAAAGCACCGACATTTCCATGTATATCCGAGAGAACCAAATACTTTTTTTCCAAAACAGCCCGCCTTTCACTTCGAATTTATTCACTGCATAATGTTATTATACTATCATATGTCATGATTGTCAATCTGACGAGAAATTAAATCACAAAAATCAAGTTTTTAACTTGCTTGAAAGCGGTCGAAGAACCAAGTTGGAATTTTTCAATGTACCGACACAAGAGGTAAACAATAATGCCTGTGCAGTCGGTCAATTCAATTTTGAATAGATAACGTATCCTAACCCGTGAAAAAATTTTTGTTACCGCATTTGTATAATATTTTCAAAAATAATATTTGCTTTTACAAAAATATATGATATAATACTAACATCTGATGTATGAAAGTATTGCTCATCAACAGCAGTATAATTATCCGATAAAAGATTAAAATGAACATTACAAGGAGGCAGTGACTGTGCAAAATTTTGATTACCGGACACCCACAAGGCTCATTTTCGGCAAGGGAGTTATCGAAAAGCTCCCCGAAGTTATGGACAAATTCGGCAAAAAAATACTGCTCACTTACGGCGGCGGCAGTATAAAGAAAATCGGTCTTTATGACAAGGTGAAAGAATTGCTTGCCGACTTTGAGATTTTTGAGCTTTCGGGTATTCAGCCCAACCCCAAATACGATCCGAGCGTACTTGACGGAGTGAAGATATGCAAGGAAAATGACATAGATGTTATCCTTGCCGTCGGAGGCGGAAGTGTTCTCGACTGTTCAAAGGCAATCGCCACGGGTGCAAAATATGACGGTGATCCGTGGGACTTAATCTCATACAAGGCATTTGCTAAAGATTCTATTCCGATTGTTGACATCATCACTCTCGCAGCAACGGGCAGTGAATACGACTGCGGAGGAGTAATTTCGAGAACGGAAACAAATGATAAAATCGGTTATATGGATTCTCATAACTACCCGATGGTATCTTTCCTTGATCCGACCTATACTTTCACCGTATCGAAAAAGCAAACTGCCGCCGGCTGTGCAGACGCTATGAACCATATTATGGAACAGTATTTCTGTGAAGATTCAACTTTACTTAATGACGGTTTTATGGAAGCAGGTCTGAAAAGTCTTATGGCAAACACTGTAAAATGTCTTGAAAATCCCGAAGATTACACTGCCAGAGCCGAAATGATGCTGACCTGTACCTATGGCTGCAACGGCATTTACTCACTCGGAAACAGTCAATCGGGCTGGCCTTGTCACGCTATTGAACACGCCCTCAGTGCATACTACGACATCACACACGGTGAGGGCTTGGCAATCATTACACCACGCTGGATGAAGCATATTCTTTCCGAAAAGACTGTTGACCGTTTTGTAAAATACGGTGTGAACGTATTCGGAATTGACAGCACACTTGATAAATTTGAAATAGCTGATAAGGCAATTTTCCAGACATACAAATTCTTTGAATCGATAGGTATTCCAATGCACCTTAAAGAAGTCGGCATAGATGAAAGCCGTATCGTTGAAATGGCTCATCACATTGCTGTCAATGAGGGACTTGAAAATGCATGGGTACCACTCAACGAGAACGACCTTATAAAAATCCTGACCGATTCGCTGTAAGTGTTATATCCTAACCTATATAAAAAAACAGCTCTCAGACAAGCTCTGAAAGCTGTTTTTCTTGCGTTGAACCGTTTTATTTTGAACTGAAATTCAGATATTATCGCTGCGTATTGTTTCAATGATATTCTGGTTGCGGACTTTGCGTATGGATACCGTCATAATCAGCCATACAAGCAGGGCTACAACTCCTACGGACAGCAAAAGCGGTATCAGCGGAAATGTATATACCACTTCCCCATTGGTTATTCTATGGAACTGGTCATAGCCCAGCCAGCCTAAAACAAGTCCTATGGGTACGCCTATTATCAATGCTTTGAACGTATAGAAAATACTTTCAAGAGTAATCATACTGTCAAATTCCCTTGTCGTCATTCCCACGGAACGCAGGGCAGCAAATTCTTTTTTACGCAAATTCATATTTGTATTGATTGTATTGAATACGTTGGTAAGACCTATCAAGGCAAGTATGCCGATAAATCCATACACAAAAAACTGCATGATAAACGATACGGCATTGATAGCAGCAACTTCTTTTGCCATATTGCGTATATTTTCGGGCTTGATACCCATTCCGTCAAGTGCTTCTTCCGTTTTCATATCGTCTGAGGAATAAAGAAAATAGTTATTGGACCAGTAGTCTTGATGTGTCTTATCAAAATTTTCAAAAAGCCAGTCCTCATTGACAATGATTTGTGAAGATACATCTATATTCGCAAGCGTGGAATATTGTTTCATAAAATCTCCGTTTTCGGTATCAATCACTGCCCCCACGGTAATTTCAATCGGATTTCCGTATTTTTCCATATATCCGTCTGTATAGATATATCCCCATTCTTCTTCAAAATCCGATTGTTTTTTTCTTTCTTCATACTCGTATGCATTGAAATCCATCAGCTTGAAAGTATAGCCTTCCATATCTTTGAAACGGGACAGATATATTTCCTTACTGCCTGCATAATTGCCGTTTTCGTCATATACAGCCTCATAATTTTTGAGCCTGTCCAGAAGAATATATTTTCCTTTCTGAGATTCATAGCCTATCGCTTTGGCAAATTCATTGTATGTATCGTTGTCAAGTACCGATAAGGAAATATACGCTGTACCATCATCTTCGGGATTGGAATATTTTTCTTTCGGGAAATCGGGCAGTATAAAATTTTGCACATAATACAACTGCATGACAGCCAAATCGATTTCGTCACGGTCTGCAAGCTGGTGGAATTCATCAAAACTTTTGACAGCAGAATTTTTATCTGTAAAATTATTTTCAACCCCAACCGTCATGTTATAGGACATTGTCTGATAGGAATTTTCGACATAACTCGCAAGAGAGCCTATCACCGTCGAAATGGCAAGGTATATTGCTACACTCACGGTGATTGAAACGACTGTTGCACGATACTTGGCTTTACTGCGTTTCAGGTTTTTCCATGCAATACTTCCGCCCACTCCAAACCATTTTGAAATAATTTTCGGTGTTTTGTATGACTTTGCTTTTTTGCGTTTCCTTTTGGAGATTTTCACTTCACGGTTGCCTCTGATAGCCTCTATCGGAGCGATTCTTGATGTTTCTATTGCGGGAGAAAGAACAGACATGAAAATCGTGCCTGCACACAAAACAAGCGTTATCAGAATCGACAGCCACGATACCGCAAACTGTATTTTCACACCGCCCAGCGTGTCGGCAAGGGCAGAATTGCACAAATTGACAAGTCCTGCCGTTCCGAATATGCCTATGACAATCCCGACAGGTATGGAAAACAGACCTATTATAAATCCCTCGAAAAAGACATTATTTCTTATCTGTCGTGGTGTTGCACCAATCGAGGACAGCATACCGTATAATTTGGCTTTCTCGGAAATCGAAATATAAAAGCTGTTTCGTATGATAAAGATACTCGATATGATAATGATACCGAATATGATTACAAGGCTCACGGCTACCATAAAGCCTTCTTCCAATGACACATCTATCAGCTTGGCACTGAGAATGCCCGTATTGAAACCGAAATATTCAAGGTGATT
>ONIF01000227.1 GCA_900317795.1 uncultured Eubacteriales bacterium
CTGCAAACGCTTTGATAATCTCTTTGATTTTTTCACCATTATGCAAATCTGAAAGCGAAAAGAACATTGCAAGCACCCTGTAAATTGCCAGTTCCCATAGTATTCGGGCAATTTTTATAGCCGAAAATATGATGGCTACCGACATAGCTCCGAGAGTGATCAGACAAGTTACATAATCCATATCATAACGGTAATAGTATGAATCGCTGAAAAACTCCCACCATTGAGGCTCGTCTATATGCTCACACTGATATGTACCGTCACTTTTCATTGTCACGATCGTACATAATGCACACACTTTATTTTTATCGTCCCATTTGCTGCAATTCGGTCTGTCAGGATTTCCGGCATTGTCATAACGTATCGTTTCGTTGATGTCGATATAGTTGACTCTGCGATAATCTCCGCTTGCCGTATATGTATTTCTGACCGTTTCATCTGCCACGACAAATTTCTGTTCATTCCAATCATACAGATATTCATAATCCGTCAGGCACGATGCAATGATTTGTGCGGATTGATTTTGTCCACGGCTGTTAAAGTCGGCATTGACAAAAGTTTGTGTCATGGAAACCGTTGTCGAAAGCAACGCAGGCAAGCCTGTTATCAAAATCGTTATAATCAAGCCGTTCTGTAAAATCTTGTTGCTGTCCGGTCTGTTCTGACTGTTGAATATCAGGATAAATCCCAGCGTCAACAAGGAAATTAAACACGGTATCCATAAAAATCCAAGCAGATTATTGATATAACTGTTGACATTTGTACTGTCGTAAAAAGAAAACATCCTGTAAACATTGTCCAAAACGGCATTTGAACCGTCCAAGAACACCCTGAAAAGCTGTACAATATTGAACGACATGGAACGCATGGCATTATTGAAAATATTACTGCGGCTGAGGGACTGAAACGTCTTATCGGTCATCAAATTTACAGCCACGTCATTTGAACTGTTGATCACCCACGTCCCCGCAAGCCCTGCACAAAGAGGTTCTATCGTGTGAATGATTACCCCCATCAAACGCTGTATTTTCAATATTCGGCTTTGTTTTTCATATTTCTTAGCAATCTCATGCTTTCGTACCCTGTCCTGAAAAATCAGGTCTGACATCATTTTTTCACCCTTTCTGCAAGGTCAATCCCTCGCCACAATTTTTTTACTTGAAGTTAGCCGTCAAAGTGCCTGTCCACCAGTTTGCAATCGTTGTTGCACCGGCTATCAGAATACAGCCGACAACGATTGCCGTTATGTGCGACTTCACTTTTTCTTTCGCCTTGTCGCCGCCCCAGAGCAGAACACAGCCGATTATGACAATGACCAGAATCACCACCGACCATGCCACAGGCGTTATGACATTCACAATGTCCTTGATTGAACTCGTTACAGAGTTAGTGACACCTTTCAAATCTCCTGCGGCATTGACTTTTATGCCCGTTGTCAAGGTGGAATATCCTGCAACAAAGGCGGTTATCAAATTTGTTTTTATCTTGTCCGTAAGTTTCAAAAAAATTCACCCCCTTAAAACGCCCTGAAAATTTACTTAAAACATGGGAATCACCTTCTTTCGTAATCAGGCTTTCAAAATCCCTGATTTTTCTTTTTTCTGACGATAACAACAAGCACCATTGCGAACACAACCGCCATTATTAAAATTCCTATTCCAACAAAAACACCGGTATAGTCTTTCGGAACAAGATAATAATTTGCCGTTGCTTCAATTTCGTATGTAACAATGCCTGTTGGTTCGGGTACGTCCGTACAATAGCTCAGAATGGCTCTGTAGCCCTCTGTATCGGGCAGTCTAACCGTATCCGAGTAATTTACCGCATACACCTTAAAAGTCTCTGTAAGCGTTGCTGTAGCGTTTCTGAGAGCCTCTCCATTGAACGTATAAGGCAAACCGTTCCACCTGATGTCCATCACTTCACCGTTGGAATTTGCATAATTCGATTCCGCTTTCACATCACCGAAATACTCTTTCAAAACAGGCGGATCACCACGATTTACCGTCACTAATTTTCCATTAATAAGGAATTGTTCGGAATCATATCTGTGAAATACAACGGGAAATTCAACGGACTTTTCTTGCACTTCGTCTGTATCGGAAACGGATTTTTTATGCAGAGTTATCTGCACTGTATTTCCCGTGTCAATATCATCATATTCATACAAAATGCTGTCCTTGATTTCATTCTCTGTCAAATTCAAAGTCGTTTGAACATCAGCCTGACGATTTTTAATGACCATGTTTTCGTATGATACACTTTCAAATTTTGCCTGATAATCCTTTCCGTCAACGGTTATAGTTTTTGTCTGCGGAATTTCCGAAACGGATTTTGAATACAGATTTTCAATGACCGTTGTTGAAGTTTCACGGACATTTTCAATTTCAGGCTTTTCGGAAAGTATCCTATAACTTACATCTGCAAGGGAATATTTATTGCCATCCTGCTCGATTTCGGCAGGGAAATCATGTTTTTGTTCCTTGTTTTCGGAGTAAAAAATCTCCGTTTTGGAAACAGAATTTCCCACCGCCAAAACGGGCAGGGTAACACTTGACATCAGCACAAGACTTACTGCTATACAGCAGATTTCAGGAAGTTTCATATTCGACCTCCATTATTTTTTACTGCTTTTGCGAAAAGCGACAGCAATAATTATCAAAGAAATCAGCATAATTACTGTCAAAATCGAAATATAAGCCGTAGAATTATCACTTGTAGTGATATATCCCGGAGTTTTTTCGACAGGCTTGTTGGTCATTTCAGCCTTGATAATTTCGCCGTTTTCCTTGATTTCAAACGCAAACGGTCTTTCATCAAGAATATAACCATTCGGTGCATTGAATTCTCTGTAAAAATACTTTCCATAGGGAAGTTTCTCAAATTCAACGATACCGTTTTTATCGGTCTTTCCTCTGAAAAGGATCTGTTTATTTTCGTCAAGAATTTCAATTTCGCAATCGGGAATAACTTTTCCGTTGGAAACATCTTTCTTGGTGATAATAATTTTGCCTGTACCGATATTCTTCATCTCAGCCTTGACAACTTCGTTATTTTCCTTGATTTCAAAGGGATATTCGCTTTCATCAATGATATAGCCTTCAGGTGCGTCAAATTCCTGATAGGTATATTTTCCGTAAGGAAGTTTCTCAAAGAGTGCGATACCGTTGTTATCGGTTTTACCCTCAATGACGATTTCACCCTGAGAGTTGCGAATACGGAAAGACGTTTCGGGAATAGGCTTGCCTGTCGAAATATCGGTCTTTGTCATTTCAAAAGTACCCGTGCCAACATTTGTCATATCGGCTTTCACTATGGTATCATCAGGATTGATTGTGAACGGATATTCGTTTTCGTCAATAATATATCCGTCAGGTGCTGAAAACTCCTGATAAGTGTATTCACCGCATACAAGTTCAAACTTTGCAACACCATTTTCATCGGTGTAACCCTCAATAATGATTTCACCGTTTGAATTTCTGATACGGAAACCGCAGTTCGGAATCAATTCACCTGTCGAAATATCCGTCTTGGCTATCTCAAACGGGATTTCAAACTCGTCATTGTACATCTCAACTTCTGTTGTATTGTCAGCAGTGATTTCAACAGTCTGATCGGCTGGAAGTGTATATCTGACTGTCATTTCATCGGCTATTTCCGAAACGGTATATGTGCCGATTCGGAGGTCTTTCACTTCAATTCTGCCGTCTTTATCAGTCACAAAAGTCTGGTCATATTCCTGTCCCGTGACAGCTTTTCCTGTTACCCTGAATGAAAATCCCTCTAATTTGCCGTCAGATGAACGCTTCCGAATAATCAAATCACCCTTTTGTGCGTTGTTTATAAATCC
>ONIF01000252.1 GCA_900317795.1 uncultured Eubacteriales bacterium
AATGTCCTCATCCGTTCCACACGGGTGATTTGCCGCCGTTGTTATCATGCAGTGGAAATGCTTATATGACAGTAAAAACCGACCGTTTTAAAGTGAAAGACATCATTGGCAGAACTGTCATTATCCACTGTGCAGCGGACGATTTCCGTACCCAGCCATCGGGTGATTCGGGAGAAAAAATTGCCTGCGGTATCATAAACGCTGCATAAAAAAACGCATTTCACCAATAATAAAGTTGAGGTGAGATACATGGCAAAACAAGGAATGAAACGTCCCGAAATAACGCATGAAAAAAGTCTGAATGAACAAACTGCTGTTCCGGAGATTCAAGGAAAGGCAAAACATGGCAAAAAGTCAGCCAATCCTATTATTTCCGAAAGTGCAGCACCGTCACAGAAGGTATATCATACAACACCGTATCAACACGAAAAGCCAATATCAACAGCTTATAAAGAAATTGATACCGACCTTGCAAGAGATAATATGGAGAATGATATACCGGAAGCGGATTTGCAGGATATATGATGGAAGTACTGAAAGTTATTTTTGCATCGCTGTTTTCGGCTGCGATTTTGTTTTTGATAGCCAAGCTGATTGGGCATAAGCAGGTTGCACAGCTTGAATTTTTCGATTATATCACAGGTATTACTATCGGCTCTATCGCTGCGGAGCTTGCTACTACGCTTGATGATCCGTGGTGGAAACCTACCATAGCTATGATTGTATACGGAAATTATCATGGACGGCAGAGTGATGGGGGATAATTTAAAGCGAAAAGGTGACAGATAAAAAAATATTTTCATAGAATTCCATCCTGTAAAAAAAACAGGGTGGAATTTTTTATACAGAAAATACTTGATGTTATGCAATTAAACCTTTGTCAAATGGGGATTATATCAATATTAGCCGAATTTATGATATTCAAACAGTTGTTTCGCTAAAACATCGTTTTCAGAAGTTTTGAGAACCTCTTTGTAACAAAATGAATACTATAACTATGGGATAGCTTTTACGTTATAATAGAAATATATGTTATGAGGGGATAAAATGGAACGATGGTGGATTTTATGGGGGCTGATGATACCCTTTATCGGAACTGCAGCAGGTGCGGCAGTGGTTTTTTTGATGAAAAGCAGGATTAGTGTTTGTGTAGAGAAATTCTTGACAGGTTTGGCTTCGGGGGTTATGCTGGCGGCTTCCGTTTGGTCGCTGCTGCTGCCGGCTTTGTCGTTGTCGGAAGACCAACCCGTGACATTTTTACCGGCAGTGACAGGTTTTTTGACGGGTGTGTGTTTTTTAATGCTGACAGACAGGCTAATGCCGCATTGGCTTTTGAAAAACGGCAGAAACAAAACGCTTTGCACGAAAAAAAACGGCATGATGATATTTGCCGTAACGCTGCATAATATACCCGAAGGCATGGCAGTGGGGATTGCGTTATCTGCAGCGTTCTGCAGTCACAGCGGAATTACGGCGGCATCAGCCATAGCGCTGTCCGTAGGTATCGCCATACAGAATTTTCCGGAAGGTGCCATTATTTCAATGCCTCTGAAATCGGAGGGCAGGTCAAAGAAAAGAGCTTTTTTAACAGGTATGCTTTCGGGCGTGGTTGAGCCGATATTCGGTTGTATCACAATCTTGCTGACAAGTCTTATCATACCAATGATGCCTTATCTGCTGGCATTTGCAGCAGGTGCTATGGTTTATGTTGTAGATGAGGAGCTGATTCCGGAAGCCCACAGCGGCAGACATTCGGAATGGGCGACAATAGGCTTATCCGTAGGGTTTGCACTTATGATGGCACTTGACGTTGCTTTCGGCTGATGATACAATAAAAAAACGCACTTCAAAAAGAAGTACCCTTTTATTGTATGTATCATTATTTTTTTGCAGACGGTACCGGTACTATATAATATTATAATATATCTCTTCTTATAGTATATATATACTACTGTTGCGAAAAGTTTTCAACATACCCCCGAAAAGTCCGCTCGGCAAGCGGTGTTTTGAGGGGGTGCGACTATGCGAAAAGCAAAAAGTCGGTGAGAAAAATTGGGAAATCTCACCGACTTTTTTCTATATAAAATGAAGTACTACAAAAGGCAATTATTATTATACACGATATGTTTGCATTTGTCAAGATATAATTGTATTACAAAATGATATATATTGTCGTTAATAAATCCCCTTGAAAAATCCGTGCCGACAGTTATTTTATCGGTCACGGATTTTTTCTATTACAAGCCTGCAAGCCAACTTTTTACAGTTTCTTCGGTACTGCTGTCAAAGACGGCACTGCCGCTGACTGCAAGACCGTCTTTGACAGTGGCGTTTGGCTCAAATTCTTTGATAGTCTGATAAGTACCGCTGTCACCGCTTCCGAGATGTGTATTGAACGGAATGATTGTTTTACCGCTGAAATCGTAGGTATCAAAGAAAGTGTACATTACCATTGGCAAAGTGTACCACCACATGGGATAGCCTATATAAATCGTGTCATAATCCTCGATATTCACTCCAAGCGGTTCAAACTGCGGGCGTTCATCATTGTCACGTTCATTTTTGGCTTTATCAGCCGTTTCGTCATAACCCAGCGGATAAGCATTGGTGGGAATAATCGGCACAATATCACCGCCCACTTCGTTGTTTATGAGTGTGGCTAAATACTGCGTTGCATAATAATCATTTTGTCTTTGGGTTGCGGAAGAAATCACATCTGCATTTTTTGAATTGCCGCTGCTGAAATACAAAACAAGTGTTTTATTTTCGGCTGATGCAGAAATTTCCTGTTCGGAATTTTCCATTGACTGTTCAGTTGAATTTTCGTCAGTATTGCTTTCAACACTTTCAGAACTTTCCGTTGGCTTTTCATCTATACTGCTTTCAGCGGTTTGAGAAACAGTCGATAATTGTTCAGATGTACTGTTTTCTGTTCCTGCATTTGAGCAGGCTGCCAAAGATGACAGCATTGCTATTGACAGCAAAACTGCCGTTAATTTTTTTGCTTTCATAGAATAACACTCCTGTCAGATACATTCTTTTAAAATTTCTTCAATTTCGTCTGCGGTAAGTTTTTTACAACAGCCGCCTGTAAGTATTGTTGATTTTGCGATTGATTGAAAGTCGGTATCAGCGATACCCATTTCGGAAAGAGTTGTCGGCAGTCCGATTGCAAGTGCCGCACCGTCTTGAACTTTTTTGTAAGTAGGATTAGGCATAATCCCCGAAAACTCTGTGACAGGTCTTTTCGGTTTCTTTCAGAACTGTCATAATTTCATCATATATGCCGACTTATCGCACCACCGCCATAAGCCGGCATTATATTCTGACCGTATTTTGTAGGCTCGGATACAAGTGCCGATTTTGTCACTTTATCTCCGAAATGTACCCTAACGGGATATTCATACTATAAATGAGCAAATTTCAAATGTTTCGTAAAAATGCACAAATACAGCAAGTCCCCGACCCCTC
>ONIF01000424.1 GCA_900317795.1 uncultured Eubacteriales bacterium
GACCTTTTTGGATTTTCTCATTTAGTCTAAATACTTACTTGGAGTTTATTATACTCTTTCAGAATTCACATAGGAAGGCGATACCAATTTGACGCTTACGGATATAATGCTTTCTGCTACTGATTCAATGCTTCACTCATAATTAACAGAGCTTGTGCCTTAGACTCTTTCATACTTCGATAATTGTCAATAAGTTTTTTCTCATTTTCCGAAAGATAAGTACATTCTTCATTGTCATTAAAAAATTCTGCGAGTGTTGAGCCTAATGCCGTTACAAGTCGTTCAAGTGTATCAATAGTGGGCTGTCTTGTTCCTTCTTCTATTCCTTTAATATGATGTCCCGAAACACCCGTCAGTTGTGTCAGGCGGTACGCACTCCACTTTTTTTCTTCCCTAATCCTACGCAATTTTTTACCGATATCCACAATACCGTCCCCTATAAATCTGTTTTATGACAATTATTATATACAGAAAAAACAGAAAAAATAATATCCGTTCGGACTTGTATATATAGACTTATAGGTATATAATATATAAAAACATAAGTAAATAGAGGGATAGACTTTGGATATTTTTACAGTAAGTTTTTTCGGTCATCGTCAGATTGACAATCCTTTGATAGTGGAGAAGAAGTTGGACGAATATATTTCCGATTTGATATGCAGAAAAGAATATATCGAATTTCTTGTCGGACGTGACGGGGAATTTGACAAGATGGCTGCGGCAGCCGTCAGGAGAGCCAAAAAGCAATATAATTACGGCAATATTTTTTTGACACTTATATTGCCTTATGCAAGGGCTGAATTTACGAACAATGAAGAAGCCTTTCTTGAATATTATGATGAAGTGGAAATATGCGAGAAATCGGCAAGGGCACATTTTAAAGCAGCCATTCAAATCAGAAACAGGGCAATGGTTGACCGAAGTGATATGGTTATTTCCTGCATTCAGTACCAAAGCGGCGGAGCATATAAAACCGTGAAATATGCAGAAAAAGTCGGAAAAACCATTATTAATATTGCCGAAGAAATCAAGTCGGATATTTGACAAAAATTATTTTTGTCAATCCGTTGAAATACTTGAAGAAATAACAGATTTATAGTATAATATTACTGAGGGAGTATATAATAAAGGAGAGTGCCGCCATTGGCAAATTTAAAAGGAATGCTGACTCCTGAAGAACAGCATCAAAAAGATTTGGAAACGCTTGAACAGTTAAGGCTGCTTGATGATACGTTCATGAGAGAAGCCTTCAGAAATAATCTTGAACTTGCACAGTTTGTACTGCGTATAGTCATATCAAAACCTGACTTGACATTGACAAAAGAGGAAACACAATATGATTTACAGCATTTGTTTGGCAGCCGTTCCATAACGCTTGATGTTTTCGGAGTGGATAATGATGG
Organism: uncultured Eubacteriales bacterium; assembly: GCA_900317795.1. Classification (GTDB taxonomy): domain Bacteria; phylum Bacillota; class Clostridia; order Oscillospirales; family Acutalibacteraceae; genus UBA1213. Next base: position 1,407 of record ONIF01000424.1, read on the forward strand.
CAAACAGTACGATTTTGAAGTGCAGATAGCAGATGAAGGTGCCGATCCTCACAGAGCAAGATATCATTCTGCAGCTATGGACGTTGACAACTTGAAAGTCAGAGAGGATTTCAAAAGCCTTCCCGATACCTATGTGATATTCTTTACCGAGAATGATGTATTTGGTAAAAGACAGCCTATTTATATAATCGAAAGAATGAATATGACAACAAATGAGCCGTTTAATGACGGTGAACATATCATTTATATTAACGGTGCTTATGATAACAGTGAAGATACATCAGACCTTGCGAAATTGATACATGATTTCAGATGTAAAAAGGCTGATGATATTATATTAAGTCCTCTGGCAGAAAGAGTGAAGTTTTTGAAAGAAACACCGAAAGGAGTGGAACATATGTGTAAGGTTATGGAAGAAAGAGTAAAAGATGCCGAATATAGAGAAAAAGTTAGTTTTGCAGTTAAGCTCCTAAAAAGAGGAAAAGATACAATCGAAGAAATTGCCGAATTAACAGGTCTTACTATCGAAGTTGTAAATCAGATTAACGAGGAATTAAAAGGTATTCCGGCATAAGGTGAAACGCATGTGTAAGGTTATGGAAGGAAGAATAAATGAACAGATGATACGAGTTGCTGCCGATCTTCTCAGGTTAGGTACAGTATCAAAAGAGGATATTGCAAGAATAACCGGATTATCATTGGAAACAGTTAATGCACTTGCAGAAGAATTAAAGGGTGTTTGTGCATAATGATGAAATGCAGTTTTTTCGATTGAAACAGCCAATAAGAATTGAAAGGCA
>ONIF01000419.1 GCA_900317795.1 uncultured Eubacteriales bacterium
GGCAAAAGGTAGTAAGCAAACGGCAAAAGGTAGTAAGCAAACGGCAAAAGGTAGTAAGCAAACGGCAAAAGGTAGTAAGCAAAAAAAATAAAAAAAGCCTATTTTATGGGATTTTTTAAAAAGGTAGTAAGCAAAAGTGCCGTTTTTTGAAAAACCCCTAAATGATTAAAATTTCTATTTGATTAAAATAGAAAAAAAGTGTATTTTTCAGGAAGTTTATAGAAAGTGCTTACTACCACTTACTACCTTACTACCTTTTGATTTTTAAAAACTTCAAAAAATCCCATAAACAAGGGAAAAATAAAGGTAGTAGGTACATTTTTCTATACCTACTACCGCTTACTACTACCTACTACTTTTTTAATCTATAAATTATATTTTTTGCTTTCGCTTACTACCTTTTTGATTTAAAGATTATTTTTTTACCAAGTTGTGGTAATTTGTAGTTATTTTATACAATGTTTTAGGAGAAAAAGATTGAGTTATTGTGTATTTATTATGAAAAATAGTTTTTTCTCGGAAGAAAACGCATATATAAAGATTTTTTATCGACCTTACGCATTTGTTTGGGATACCCTAATTTAGTGAGAACTTTTCCGACCTGTTCGGCAGTATACTTATTCAAACTTGTGTGCTGACTTATAAACTCCGTAACAGTCATATATTCGTCTGTTATGCTGTAACCTGCTGACAAAATAGGTCTTTCCATATTTAACCTTGCCAAAATGTCTATGACCTCATCTTCCGCTTTCATCGGTTTAGTATATTCTTCATTTCTGCTGTCCAATTCCTCTTTCATTTCTGGATTAAGTCTGAAACAGCTTGCCATTGTTGCACCTTTGGCTATTTCTTCTTGTACGATACGATATACCTGTGCCCACAACTGTAAGGAATTGAAAGGTCTAATCTGTGTATTGTAATCGATATGTACGTTATCAGATATAGGAACCGTCGCAAATCTTCTGTTACCTGTTTGATCTATCAAAAATTTATCGTCATTGACAGTACCAACAAATGAAGTCATGCGAGGAAATTTAAGGGTTGTTCTGCCGTATGGAAGTCTGTATTCATCATTTGCCTTTGTCAGCATGGCTTTTACGCTGTCCATATCCTTTTTCAAAGTGCTGCCGATTTCGCCTAATTCGCATATCCAATTACTTGTTGCCTGAATAATGCTGTCCTTATTGCGTGGATCAATGCAGACACCCTCTCCGAAGTATTGAGGAAGCATGGCGAGATGTTCAAAAAATCTTGTTTTTCCAATACCCTGTTTGCCCTTAAATACCAATATCAGATCAAGTGAGAAAGGGTGTTTTCCGTTGTTGAACAAACCACAAACAGCCTGCATAAGCCATTTTTTGATGATTTCTCGGCTTAACTTGTCCTCTTTGCTAATGCCAAAAATGTTATATATTTCTTCAATACGGTCTTTTCCGTCCCATTTTGCCGATTTTATCATATCAAGAATAGGATTTACTTTGTGTCCTGACGCAATTACCAAAAGCATAGTGGCAATTTTGTCTATACTGCACTTTTCAAACTCCGTTTGCAACTCGTTGTAGATGATCGTCGGTGCAGTTTCGGGCAGATGTTCTTCTGAATATCCATGAAAGCCTGAATATTCTATCGAATGTTTGATAATGTTGTACCAAATCCTGTATTTTTTCATGTTGAGGTAGTTTGCCAAGTTCTCTATGGTCAAAATCCCTGTGCCATCAATGTCATAGACAGACAATTTTTTCTCTCTTTTGGTGTTATTATCTGCCTTTTTATCGTATGCGTCAGGCTCGAACAGCAAACGAACATCTTTCCAATGCTTATTCGAACAAGAGTTATGAAAGCATTTATAGCCAAGTGAGCCGTCAGGCTTTTTGAAAATAGCAGCGTCCTTTCCCTTATGGCTTTCATCAAACAGACAATGTTCGAGAATATACTTAACAGTGCCATTAGGCGTGTTTTCAATGCTCTTGACGGGGATATTATGGTCGGAAATGAATTTCTGCAAGTCAAATTTGCCCTTTTTCTCTGTCTGCATGGTATTCTGAACAGGTGCAGAGGGCTTATTTTCCTCAAATTCAGTCGTTAATGCTTGCAGTAATGTAAAATCGTTAATATCAATGGAAGATGGCACAGACGGCTCAATATACGCTTTCCTGTGCGGTCTTTCGGGTGTAGTAGCCCCTTTCTGTGCAATCGTTCCCCAGAGCTTGCAGATACG
>ONIF01000267.1 GCA_900317795.1 uncultured Eubacteriales bacterium
CTTCAACGGTCAGAGTGAATATCTTGCGTCAAGCGGTTCTATCGCATACAATGAACGTGGCACAAGCGGTGTTGTTATCGTCAACGTAGGCGGCGGCTCAACTTCCGTAAACCTCACCGCCCACAAAATGAAAGACGGCACTTATAAAGACCAGGTAACAGGAAATACTTTCACCGTTTCGGGCAGTAAAATTTCGGGTACTGTCGGCAGTACGGGCATTGCTGTCGTATATAATGCGGTATCTCTGACAGAACCGAGCGTTTCGGCATCTCCCGCAAACGGCTACAGCTTTACAACAGATACCCTTTCCGTAACCCTTAACTGCAAGAATGTCGCTTCCGCAAGCTATACAACTTCCGAGGGGGCTTCTGGCACTTATACAAACGGTACTAAAATCACCGTGGGCAGCAAAACAAATGTTGGTTCAACAATCACTGTAAATCTTACAGGCACGACCTCAAACAAGAAAACCGTTACAGCAACTTACACCTATACAAAGAAAAATCCTGCCGAAAAAGTAATGGTATATTTCGACAACAGCAAGTATAATTGGAAACAGGTTTATGCTTATATCTATGATGAAAGTGTTACACCTACCGTAAAAAATGCCGCATGGCCCGGCAAACTCATGACTTTCAATTCGGAATACAGCCTGTATGAAATGGAAATCCCCGAAAATCTCGTAAACGGCAGAGTAATCTTTACCGAAAGCAGTTCGGCTACAACCAATCGCTATCCGGCAGACCAAAAGCCCGGACTTGCCATAGGAAATACTTCAAAGAAATTTGCATACGGCAATTCATGGGAGAATTTCTCCATACAGAAACCCGAATTTACCAACAATTCAACTCTTGCAAGTGCAAAAATATCCCTTGGCAACAGCGTTGCAATCAACTGTAAATCGGCAGGCGGACAAGGTACGGTTACCTACGGCATTTACTACAAAAAATCAAGCGATGCAAAATGGACTACCAAACAGAACTTCTCTGCAAATGCGACTGCTTCCATAAAGCCTGCTTATGCAACGACTTATGAAGTATGCGTAAAGGCAAAAGACGAAACAGGCACTATTCTTAAAAAGTTCCTCACTCTCACAGTTACGGCAAATGCAAATACCAATCTTTCCAATACCTCCACTATCTCAAAAACAACGATTGCTTGTGACACCAATGTTACAATAAAATGTGCAAGCACAGGAGGCACAGGTACAACTTATGCAGTTTTGTATAAAAAATCTACCGACAGTACATGGACTACCAAACAGAATTTCGGCACAAATACCTCTGTTACAATAAAGCCCACAAGTGCAACTCTTTATAAAGTCTGCGTAAAGGCAAAGGACAATGCAGGCAATATTGCAAAACTGTATTTTGACCTCACCGTTACAGCCAATGCAAAGAGTACGCTTGTCAACACTTCCACTATTTCATCAACATCTGTTAAAAAAGGCACTGCCTTAACTTTAAAGGTTTCTGCAACAGGCGGTAAAAAACCCTATACTTATGCCGTTTACATAAAGAAAACAACTGACAGTGCATGGACGACAAAACAGAATTTTGCGACAACTTCCTCCGTTTCAGTCAAATTTGACACCGTTGCAACATATGATGTATGCGTGAAAGTAAAAGACTCCACCGGAAGTATTGCAAAGAAATATTTCAAAGTCAAAGTAAGCTGATTGAATCAAAAAGACGGCTGCATGAAAAGTGCAGCCGCCTTTGTTTTTTACTTGAAAATAAAAATGAAAAAATCCGGCTTCTTTCAAACCGGATTTATCACACACCAAAAATTAAGGGAGAATCTCTAAACAAGGGTAAAATATACTCAGACGCTGCGGTTCGTCTTTTCGAGTACAGGTATATTATAATACTTTGTTCCGACAAAATTGTTAAATATATATGAATAACTTTTAAATTTTCTGATATATTTTTCAAGTCATAAATTGATATGAATAAAATTGTTGATTTAAACAGAAATATGGTGTATAATGTATGTGAAATTTTTTTGAAAGAGGTTTTGCCAATGTATAACGATTTGATGGATACAATAGGTTTTGTCGGCAAGTATGATAAAGACGTTGCCGACGGCATGAAAGACGAGCTTTTAAGACAGCAGAGAAATATTGAGCTTATCGCATCGGAAAATATTGTTTCGCCTGCGGTAATGGCTGCTATGGGAAGCGTGCTTACAAACAAATATGCCGAGGGCTATCCCGGAAAAAGATATTACGGCGGCTGTCAGTATGTTGACGTTGTCGAAAGTATCGCAATCAAAAGAGCGTGTGAACTCTTTGGAGCGGAATTTGCCAACGTACAGCCCCATTCGGGTGCACAGGCCAATACTGCCGTATATTTTGCCATGCTCCAGCCCGGTGACACTGTTATGGGTATGACACTCTCCGAGGGCGGTCACCTTACCCACGGCTCTCCCGTGAATATTTCGGGTAAATATTTCAACTTCGTTTCATACGGTGTTGACCCCGTGACACACAGGATTGACTATGATAAAGTATATGAACTTGCTATGCAGCACAAGCCCAAAATGATAGTATGCGGTGCAAGTGCATATCCGAGAATAATCGACTTCAAGCGTTTCAGAGAAATTGCAGATGCCTGCGGTGCATACCTCATGGTAGATATGGCACATATTGCAGGACTTGTTGCGGCAGGTGTACACCCCAATCCCGTTCCCCATGCACACTTCGTTACAACTACCACACACAAAACTCTCAGAGGTCCTCGTGGCGGTCTTATCCTTTGCAGCGAGGAATACGGAAAGAAAATCAACAGTGCGGTATTCCCCGGCACTCAAGGCGGTCCTTTAATGCACGTTATCGCTGCTAAGGCTGTATGTCTTGGTGAGGCTCTCAAACCCGAATTCAAGACCTATGGCGAAAACATCGTAAAGAACGCACAGGCACTTGCCGATGGTCTTACCAAGAGAGGCTGTAAACTTGTTTCGGGCGGTACGGATAACCATGTAATGCTGCTTGACCTTACAGACAGCGAGGTTACAGGAAAAGAACTTGAACACCGTCTTGATGAAGTGCAGATTACCGCCAATAAAAACACCGTTCCCAATGAAAAGAGAAGTCCGTTTGTTACAAGCGGTGTGCGTCTTGGCACGCCTGCCGTTACTACAAGAGGTTTCGGTGTTGAGGAAATGGACAAAATTGCAGAATATATCTCCCTTGCACTCAATGACTTTGACAATA